>NZ_JBEYUS010000060.1:0-40469 GCF_040643635.1 Saccharopolyspora sp. NPDC047091 | reverse complement strand
AGCGGCTCCCTCGCGAGGACAGCGTTTTCGCATGTGGCGGAGCCACCTGTGAAAACGATCCCGCAGCGAGGGAACCGCTGAGGTTCCGCCACCCGACCACGACGCAACGGGCGTGGGGATTCACCGAGGAACCGGTCTAGGGGCTATTACTCCGTCTATGCCCAGTGCCAGCTCCTCCGCGCTGTCCCGCCACGAATTGCGCGACACCGCCAGCTCCCCGCAGCGGCGTCGCAGGCCCGCGAGCCTGCCGCGCAGCCGAGCGCTGCGCACCCCGCCCGCGAGCAGCACCGCGCGCCGCCCGTGCCGCACCGCCGACGCGTGGTCGCCGAGCGCGAGCTTCGCCTCCGCCAGGCTCGCCAGCTCGAACAACGCGGACCGCACCTCGCCGGGCGCGCGGGCCGCCACCGCGCGGGACAGGTGCAGCGCCGCGGATTCGTGCTCACCCATCGCCAGCTGCACCGAGCCGGTCATGCCCAGCACGTCCGCCTCCCCGAACCACCGGAACATCGGGTAGTCGGCCTCGATCTCGGCGGCCGCGTGCAGCGCGCGCCCCTGGTCGAGCATCCGGCGCACCGAACCGGGGCGTTCGGCGTGCGCCGCGGCCCACGCGGAGTTCAGCTGCAGCACCGAACTCACCAGCGGTGAGGACTCGGCGCGGATCGATCCCAGCTGGAACAGCTTCAACGCCGAGTTCGGGTCGCCGAAGTCCAGTTCGGCGCGGCCCGCCGCGTACAGCGTCCGCGCGATCGCCAGCGGATCCGCTCCGTCCCGCCCGAAGTCGAGCGCGCGACCGTAGTGCGCATTCCCGCTGGCGAGCAGCCCGTTCTCCACCGCGGTCCAGCCGGCGGTGGCGTGCAGCTTGCACAGCGCGCCCAGCAGGTCGGTGCGCACCGCCTCGCTCATCGAGGCCTCCAGCATCCGCTCCGCGCGCCGTGCGGCGGCCGCGACCGTGCCGTACTGGCCGACGCCGCCGTAGCGCTGGTCTATCTGCCGCAGCGAGCTCATCAGCACGTCGAGCGCCGCGACGTCGGAGCTGCCGACCCGGCCGGGCGGGGTGGGGGGCAGGTCGGCGAACCGGCTCAGCTCTGCGGCGAACAGGTCGGCGGAACCGGCGATGTCGGTCTCCGCGCCGAGCACCAGGGAACCCGCGTAGGACAGGAAGCGGCGGCGCTTCGCCTTCTCGTCCTCTTCGACGGGCTGACCGGCGCCGTCGGTGGCCGGGTCCGGTTCCCCGGCCATGCCCATCCAGCCGCGCGGTATCCCGAGACCGGTGGCGATCCGGGCGAGCAGTTCGTAGCTGCGCACGGCCCGGCCGTTGAGCACGTCGCTGACCTCGCTCTGCGCCTGCCCGGTGAGCTGGGCGATGCGGCTCTGCGAGACGCCGTGCTCGCGCAGCACCCGGTAGACCGTGCCGATGTCGCGCACCGCCAGGGCGTCGCGGACCTCCGCGCTCCGCCAGACCGCCGGCGGAATGTCCTCTGTTGACACCTCGCCACCGTATACTGAAAGTGATCAATTGAGTGCGGAGAGTGAAAAGATCACCGGATCGGAGCGGCGCCGGGCGACAACCGGCCGCCATTGCGCCGAATGCCAATCGAAGCCACACGAAACGTCAAGAAACAACATTGCGCCATTGTGCCGCCGTGATCGTCGCCGGTAGCCTCGCCGAACAGGGGGACTTCACGGGGCGGGAAGTGAGACGCGGATGTACGCCGAAGAACGGCACTGGGCGATCCTGGAACTGGCCAGGCAAGAAGGCCGGGTCGACGTGGCGGCACTCGCATCCCGCTTCGACATGACCACGGAGACGGTGCGCCGCGACCTGACCGTCCTGGAACGCCGCGGCGTGCTGCGCCGGGTGCACGGCGGCGCCATCCCGGTGGAACGGCTGGGCTTCGAACCGAACGTGCCCGCCAGGGACTCGGTCATGACCGCCGAGAAGAACCGCATCGCGAAAGCGGCGCTGGAACTGGTGCCGGAGGAGGGCGCGATCCTGCTCGACGCCGGCACCACGGTCGCGCGGATGGCGAACATCCTGCCCGTGGACCGAGAACTGACCGTGGTCACGCACTCGCCGACGACGGCGCTCACCCTGTCCGGCCGCGGCAACATCACCCTGATGCTGGTCGGCGGCAGGCTGCGCGGCCGCACGCTGGCGGCGGTGGACGGCTGGGCGCTGCACGCGCTCGGCGACATCTACGTGGACGTGGCGTTCATGGCGACCAACGGCTTGTCCCTGGAACGCGGCCTCACCACGCCGGATTCGGCGGAGTCGATGGTGAAGCGGGCGGCGATCTCGGCGGCCCGGCGCACCATCGTGCTCGCCGACCACACCAAGATCGGCAACGACCACTTCGCCCGGTTCGGCGAGCTGGCGGACGTGGACACGCTGATCACCGACGACGGCATCGACGAGCAAGTGGCGGAGGAGATCCGGCGCGCGGGACCCCGCGTCGAGGCGGTCTGATCCACCGGCCGCGCGACCCCGGCGGGGCCGCGGCAGCACAGCATTCCCGCATTCCGTCCGCCTGGGGGCAGACCGGAAGGAGCCCGCATGCCGGTTGACCGAGGCGTGCAGACCAGACCACCGGAGCGGCTGGTCGGCCGCGAGGCCGAACTCGCGCGGATCGCCGACGCGGCCCGCGCCGCGGCGGGCGGCTCGGGCCGCGCCGTCGTGCTGCGCGGGCCCGCCGGGATCGGCAAGACCGAGGTGCTGCGCACCGCGCTCGCCGAGCTCGACGGCCGCGCCACCCGCACCTTGTTCGCGCACTGCCCGGAAACCGGCAGCGGTGCCTACGCCGCGGTGCGCGCGCTGCTGGCGCCGGTGCCCGATCCCGAGCCGACCGGCAGCGCCCGCCTCGCGCTGCCCGCGCTGTCCCCGGAGCACGACGGGAACGGCGCGGCGAGCGATACCTACGCGGTGCTGCACGGGCTGCACTGGCTGGTCGCCGACCTCACCGCCGACGGGCTGCTGGTGCTGGCCGTCGACGACGTGCAGTGGTGCGACGAGAACTCGTTGCGGTTCCTGGCCTTCCTGCTGCGCCGCGCGGAGGAGCTGCCGCTGCTGGTGCTGCTGACCCAGCGCGTCGACGGGACCGCGCCGGGCGAGGCGCTCGGCGAGATCGCGGCGATGCCGTGGTGCGAGACCGCGGATCTGCCCGCGCTGGACGAGGACTCGGTGGCCGAGCTCCTCGACACCGCCCTGCCCGCGCCGCGCGCCGCCGAGTTCGCCGCCCGCTGCACGCAGGTCACCGGCGGCAACCCGTTCCTGCTCGGCCGGGTGCTGCGCCGGTTGCGGGAGGCGCCCGCCGCGGACGACGGGGCGGAACGGCTCGACGAGCTGCACCGCACCGTGGTGCTGCGCTCGCTGCTGGACCGGTTGTCCGACCGCGCGGTGGCGGTGGCCCGCGCGGTCGCGGCGCTGCCCGGTGAACGGCTGGAGCTGATCGCGGCGCTGGCGGGCATCCACCAGCGGATGGCCGCGGGCGCGCTGCGCGAGCTGCGCGACCACGACCTGGTGCTGACCGGTGGCGGCACCCGGTTCGTGCACGACTTCGTCCGGCAGGCGGTGCTGGACCGGACCCCGCCCGCCGAGCTGGAACGGCTCCGGGAGCGGGCCGCGATGCTGCTCAACGACGCGGGCCGGCCCGCGGAACAGGTCGCGGTGCTGCTGCTGCAGCTGCCCGGGGCGCCGAAGTCGTGGATGGCGGGGGTGCTGCGCGACGCCGCGCACCGGGCCGAGCAGCGCGGGGCGCCCGGCATGGCCGCGCGCTGCCTGGAACGGGTGCTGGTGGTGCAGGGCTCCGACGTGTCCGTGCTGGTGCACGCCGCGCGGGTGGCGGCCCCGGCGGCCGGGCTGCGGTACCTGGAGCGGGCGTTGGAACTCGTCGACGATCCGCGGGCGCGCATCCCGATCGCGGTGCAGTACGGGGTGGCGTCGCTGTCGGCGCAGAACTCGACGCGCGCGTTCGAGGTGATCTCGGCGGCGCTGGACGAGCTGGACGCCGCGCTGGGGCCGGAGCCCGGCGACGCCGACCGGACGTTGCGCACGCTGGCCGAGTCGGTGCTGCTGGTCTCCGGCTTGGACGAGAAGTCGACGCTGCCGCGGGTCGGAGCCCGGTTCCGCGACGTGCGGCCGCCCGCGGGCGACACCGCGGAGGAGCGCCAGCTGCTGGGGATGCTGGCCTCGCTGGGCACGTTGCTGAACCGGCCCGCCGCGGAGGTCGCGGCGCAGGCCCGGCTGGTGCTGCGGATGAACGACGTGGAGGGCAGCGGTTTCGCGCTGCTGGGCGCGGCGTTGCCGCTGTACCTGGCCGACGACAACGAATCCGCGTTGGCGGCGCTGGACATGCTGGTCGAGCACACCCAGCGGGCGGGGCGGGCGTGGCCGTACTGCCTGGCCACCAGCACCCGCGCGCTGGTGCGCCACTGGACGGGAGATCTGGTGGAGGCGCAGGCGGACGCGCAGAGCTGCTACGAGGTGCTGGAGCAGGAGTCCTGGACCGGTTCGATGACGATGCCGCAGATCGCGCTGGCCACTTCGCTGACCAGCCAGGGCGAACCGGAGCGGGCCGAAGCGGTGCTGGCGGAGATCGCCCGCGAGCGCTTCGAGGACTTCGTGCTGGAGTACCACCAGTTCCTGATGGCGCGCGCCCGCGCGCTGGAGGCCGCGGGCGACTCGGACGGCGCGCTGGAGCAGCTGTTCCGCTGCGCGCAGAGCCTGCGGGAGGCAGGCATCGCGAACCCGGTGTTCGCGCCGTGGTGGTTCGACGCGGCCTGCCTGCTCGGCGACCTGGGCCGGACCGAGGAAGGCCTGCGCGCCGCCGAGCACGGTGCGGTGCTGGGCCGGAAGTGGGGAACGCGGCGGGCGCAGGGCATGGCGCTGGCGGCCCGTGGCGCGGTGACGGCGGGCCGCGCGGCGGTGCCGGTGCTGGCGGAGTCGGTGCGGGTGCTGTCGGCGTCGCCCGCGAAGCGGGAGCAGGCGAAGGCGGAGCACCTGCTGGGGCGCGCCCTGCTGCGGGCGGGCGAGCCGGAGGGCGCGCGCGAGCACCTGCGGTCGGCGCTGGACCTGTCCGTGCTGCACCGCGACCACCGGCAGGTGTCGGCGTCCTCGGCGGCGCTGCTGGAGGCGGGCGGCCGGTTGCGGCACGGCACGGATTCCCCGGTGCACGCGCTGACCGGCAGCGAGCGGCGGGTGGTGGTGCGGGCCGCAGCGGGGGCGACGAACCGGGAGATCGCGGAGTCGTTGTTCCTCACGGTCCGGACGGTGGAGCTGCACTTGACCAGCGCCTACCGGAAGCTCGGCGTGCGGGGGCGCGCGGAGCTGCCGGACGCGCTCGCGGTGGACCCGGAACGTCCGGTTCCCTGATATTCCGATCCCGCTCCGCGGGAAGGTCGGCAGTGCCCTTTTCCTGAATCGATTGCTGCCGGGACGATCAGCCCGATCGTGTCGGCTCGTGTGGGAATGATTTGCTTTGCTTGCGAGAGAATACGGATTCTCACCCCATTGGGTGATACGCTGAGTGTTGATTCGGCCCTGCTTCAACTTTTCGAGTCATGGGAGGTTCGTGTGGGCGATCTCCCTCCTGCCGTGGTGAATGCGGTATCGCGCGGCGGTGCTGCGCGGATTCGAGAAGGGGCGGCGCCACCAGCGGCGATGACGGTGCGTGACGCCTCGTGGGCCGGTCGATGCCTGCGCTTTGCTCCGAATGCTTTTCATGTTCGTCCGATTCAGGTCCCGCCCCTTCCGCGACTCGGAATCGGTGCGGCCGAACCGTTCGGAGCGTGCTGATGGTCGCCGTCCACGACGCCCCCGGTCGAAGTTCCGCCGTACTGCGAAAGCACGAGCTCGTCGGACGCGATGCGGAGTTGCGCGTGCTCGGCGGACTCGTCGCCGATCTCGCCCGCGGCCGTTCCGGACTGCTCACCATCAGCGGCGCCCCCGGGGCCGGGCGCAGCGCCCTGCTGGAGGCGATGCTCGCCGACGCGCGGGCCGCCGGGCTCAACACCGCCACCGCGCAGAGCTCACCGCTGGAGACCGACGTCCCCTACAGCACCGCAGCCCAGCAGATGGCCCTGCTCTGCCCGCCCGAGCAGCTCACCCGGATCAGCTCCGCGTGGGCCGAGGGTGCCGCCACCAACGCGCCCATCCCGTTCCTGCGCAAGAAGGTCCTGGACGTGGCGGCGCAGCGGCCGCTGCTGCTCGCCGTCGACGACCACCAGTGGATCGACCCGTGGTCGCTGGCCTGGTCCCACGCCGTGGTCCGGCACCTGGACCGGGCGCCCGTCCTCATGGTGCGGACCGTGCGCGACACCGCCCCCGAGACCGACGGCGGCGCCCGCTGGGACGAGACGGTGCCCGTGCCGCCGCAGCGGGTTCGGCTCGGCCCGTTGGCCACCCCGGACGTCGCCGAGCTGCTGTCCCGGTACGGGCCCGCCGACCGGGACTTCGCCGAGGCCGCCACCACCGCGACCGCGGGCAACCCCGCGGTGCTGCGGCTCGTGCTGGAGGAGTTCCGCCGCACCGGGTTCGGCTTCGAATCCCGCCACGTCCCCCGGCTGCGGGCGCACGCCGCCGATGCCGTCGCGCACCTGGTGGCGCGCACGCTGCGCGGATTGCCCGCCGACCGGGTGGAGCTGCTGCGCGCGATCACCTTCTGCGGCGGGGAATTCGACTTCGAACTGGCCTGCGCGCTCGCCGGGCTGCACGGCCACGCGGCGGCCCGGGCGCGCACCGAGCTGCGGCACCTCGGGCTCATCTGCGAGTCCACCGCGGACGGAGTGCCACGGGTCTCCAGCCCCGCCGTGGCCACCGGGGTGCTCGCCGAGATGGAACCGGCCGACCGCGAAGAACTGCACGGCCGCGCCGCCGAGATCGGCCACCGCGCCGCCGTCGAACCCTGCGCCGTCGCCGACGTGCTGCTCGACGCCCCGCAGATGCGCCGCCGCTGGGTGGTGGAAACGCTCGTCGAAGCCGCCGAGCAGCACCGCAAGGAAGGCAGGCACGAGCGGGCCGCTGAACTGTTGCACCGCGCCCTGCGCGAACCCGTGCCCGGCGACTGCAGGCAACGACTGCTGACCCGGCTCGCCGCGATCGAAGTGGTGCACGCCCCCGCCGCCAGCGACGGCAGGCTGCGCCAGGTGCTCACCGACGCGGTCGGCACCGGTGACATCGCACTGCTCGTCCGGGCCGCCGACCTGCTGATCTCCCGCGGTGACGCGGAATCCACCCGCCGCGAGCTGGCCGCCGTCTGCGCCCGGGTGCGCAGCACGGCGCTGGACGCGCTCGGCCTGCTGTCCGACGAACTCTGCGCGCCCTCCCCGGAACCACCGGCCGTCCGGTTGCCGTCGCCGCCGGAGGAGGCCGCCGATCCGGCGCAGGCGGGCGTGCTGGCCTGGCGCTACGCCCGGCTCGGCCGCCGCCCGGACCTGGTGCGCACCCTCGCCCGGGAGGCGCTCGCCGATCGCGACCAGGACCTGCCGCTGGTCACCCGGATCTCGGCCTGCCATGCGCTGGCCTGCCGGGACGACGCCGCCGAAGCCGCGGGCGGGCTCACCGCGGTGATCTTCGACGCGGAGCGCCGCGGGTCGCGCGCGGCCGCCGCGTACGCGCTGGTGCAGCGAGCGGTGCTCGCCGCCAAGGACGACCGCTGCCCCGCCGCGGGCGCCGACCTGGCCGCGGCGGTGCGGACGCTGCCGCTGCACTGCTGGCATCCGGCGCTGCTGCCGCACTACCTGGCCGCGCGGATCGGCGCGCTGCTGCGGCTGGAGGACGTCGACGGCGCCGAGCAGGTCGCCGCGACCGAGCTGCCGATGGGCGCGGAACGCGGCATGGGCTTCGCCTACCTGCTGCACGCCCGCGGTGAACTGCGCCTGGCGACGGGAGATCCGGCGACCGCGCTCGGCTACTTCCAGGAGTGCGGCCGGATGCTGCGCGCCAAGGAATGGCTGAACCCGGCGGTGCTGTCCTGGCGGATGCCGGCCGCCATCGCACAAGGCCGCCTCGGGGAGGCCCGGGCCGCGACCCGCCTGATCGGCGAGGAGCTCGAACTGGCCGAGCGCTGGGGGATGCCCGGGCTGCTGGAACCGGTGCACCGCAAGGCGTTGTCCGCGCTCGCGCTGGCCGGTTCGGGTCCGGCCGGGCCCGGCGCCGCAGGCATCCCGCGGATGGGGGCGGTGCTGCCCGCCGCGCTGTCGGTGCCGGAGCGGAGGGCAGCGAGCCTCGCCGCCCGCGGACTGTCCAACAAGGACATCGCGCAGGAATTGGGAGTCACGGTGCGGACCGTGGAACTCCGGCTCACCAAGTCCTACCGCAAGCTCGGCATCGACGGCCGCGCGCAACTGCCTGCCGACCTGGCCGAGTGAGGCCCGCCGGATGCTCGTCGAACGCGAGTGGGAACTCGCCGTGCTGGAGTCCGCCGTCCGCCAGGTCGGCCGCGGGACCGGATCGCTCGTGCTCATCAGCGGGGTACCGGGCAGCGGCCGCAGCGCACTGCTGAGCCGGCTTCGGGCGCTGGCCGCCGCGAGCGGTGCCCGGGTGCTCGGCGCGGGCGGGGCGGCCAGCGAGCGCTCGTTCCGGTTCGGGCTGGTGCGGCGGCTGCTGGACGACCTCACCGCCCCGGCCGACGGCAGGCCGCCCGCCGAGGCGCTGCCGCCCGCGGACGAGGTGGGACCGGATGATCCGGGCGCGGTGCCGGTCGGCGTGCTGCACGCCCTGCACGCGCTGCTGGTGGGGGCGAGCGCGCGGTGCCCGCTGGTGCTCGCCGTGGACGACCTCCGCTGGGCCGACGAGGCCTCGCTGCGCTGCCTCGCCTACCTCATCGGGCGGGTGCGGGGGATGCGGGTGCTGGTCGCGGTGGTGCTGGACCCGGATTCCGGGCGGGACCGCGGCGCGCTCGTCCGCGAGATCACCGCGGCCGCCGGGCACCGGGTGCGCCCCGGCCGGTTGTCGGTGGCGGGCACCACCGAGCTGGTCCGGGAGCGGATGTGCGCCGAACCCGGGGCGGACGCCGACCCGGACGGGTTCGCCGCGGTGTGCCACGAGCTGACCGGCGGGCACCCGGGCGACCTGGTGAGCCTGCTGGACCAGGCCGTCGCGCAGGAGCTGCGGCCGGTGCCCGCGTCGGTGCCGATGCTGCGCGCGCTGGCCGAGGGCGATCGCAGGCGGCGGCTGGTGCGGGCCCTGTCCGGCGCGGAGTTCGCCGCCGACGTCGCCCGCGCCGTCGTCGTCCTCGGCGAGCACGCGGACCCGACGCTGGTGCGGCGGCTGTCCGGGCTCACGCCGAGCCGCTACGAGCGGGCGCTGCGCGCGCTGGAACCGTGGTTCCAGGTCCGCCCGGACCGGATCGAGGTGGCGGTGCCCGGCGAACGCGGCGACCTCGCCGCGGAACTGCTGGTGGACGACGTGATCGCCGCGGTCGAGGAGTCCACCGCCGAGCAGGACAGCACCCGGCTGCACCTGCGGGCGGCGGCCCTGCTGCACGGCCACGGCTATCCGCCGGAACCGGTGGGGGACCAGCTGCTGCTGGTGAACTCGACGCTGTCCAGCTGGGGCGTGCAGCGGTTGCGGGAAGCCGCGCACGCCGTGCAGCCGCGCTCCCCGGAGGTCGCGGCCCGCTACCTGCGGCGCGCCCTGCTGGACCTGGAGTCCGGCGGCATGGGCCGGGCGCGGCTGCTCGCCGAACTCGGCTCGGTGGAGCTGGCCTTCGACCTGCCCGCCGCGGTGCGCCACATCGGCCAGTCGGTGCCGCAGCTGCGCGAGCCGCGCGACCGCGCCCGCGTGCTGGGGCGGCTGCCGCTGACCGTGACCGGAGCGGACCCGCAGGTCGCCGAGCTGATCCGCACCGTCGCCGTCGAGCACGGTCCGCCGGACGAGCAGGACGGCACCGACCGGGAACTGGCGCTGCGCCTGGAGGCGCGGACCCGCTACCTGGCGCTGGAGGACCCGTCCGCGCACGCCGAGGTGCCGGGCCGGATGGCCGAGCTCGACGCCCGCAGGCACGCTCCCGGGCCCGCCGAGCGGGAACTGCGGGTGGTGCTGCTGGCCTCGATGGCGCTGACCGGATCACCACGGGCGTCCGAAGTGGCGGCGATGGCGCGGGAACTGCTGGCGCAGGAACCGGCGAACGTCACCTCGGAGACGCACTCGGTGCTGCGCTACCTGCCGTCGATCCTGCTGGCCGCGGGCGCCGCGGAAGGGCTGGACTCGTGGCTGGCGCTGGCCGCCGACCACGCCCGCAGGCAGCGCGCCACCGCGGCGGAGGCGCTGGTCGCCGCCCAGCACAGCCTGGTGCACCTGGACTGCGGCCAGCTCGGGCAGGCCCGGCGCAGCGCGCTGACCGCTCTGGACCTGGTGGACCCGGACACGCCGGAATCGATGGCCGCGCCGGTGTTCGCGATGGGCGCGGTGGCCCGGAGGCTGCGGGACCGGGAGCTGGGGGAGCGGGTGCTGCTGCTGCCGCACTCCCCGGACGATCTGCAGGTGGTGGCGCTGCGGCGGCTGGTGCAGAGCAGCCTCGCGCTGGAGGACGGCGATCCGGTGGCGGCACTGACGCACCTGCTGGACTGCGGCAGGCGCCTGGAGCAGGCCGGCTGGTTCGGCCCGGCGGCCTGCTCGTGGCGGCCCACGGCGGCGCTGCTGCGGCACCGGCTGGGCGACGTCCGCGGCGCCGTGGAACTCGCCGAGGAGGAGCACCAGCGCGCCCGCGACTGGGGTGCGCCGACCCCGCTGGGCCGGGCGCTGCGGGTGCGGGCGGTGGTGACCGGCGGTGGCCGCCGGGTGGAGCTGCTGCGCGAGGCCGTGCAGGTGCTGCGGTCGGCGGCGGACCGGCTGGAGCTGGCGGGCGCGCTGGCGGCGCTCGGCGAAGCGCTGCGCGACCGGGACCGGGCGGAGTCGGAACTGGTGCTCGCCGAGAGCGCCCGGCTCGCCGCCCGCAGCGGCGCCCCGGCGACCGCGACCGCCGCGGGCGGTGCGGGCGCACTGCGCGGGAACAACGCCCCGGAATCGGGAGCGGCGTTGACGCGCGCCGAAGAAGCGGTCGCCGAATCGGCGGCGCTGGGCCGCACGAATCAGGAGATCGCGGACGAGCTCCGGGTGAGCAGGAGAGCCGTCGAAAAGCACCTCACCGCCGCCTACCGGAAATTGGGGATCGACGGCAGAGCGGCTCTCGCGGATTCCATTCTGCCGCGCGGCGCGGGTGGCTGAACCCATCGGACTCAGCCCGGGCCCGACCTGAGTTCGCTCTGGGTGATCACGGCGGTCACCCATGGTCGCGGACCGCGACCTGCGGAAGCGCGGAATGTGGTGGGGGATTCACGCGATGTTGGTTCGTGTCCGTCCCTGTGGCGGCCGTTGGGGGTTCGGGCCGTACCCGAACCCACCCCCGCGATGTGGTTCGGTGCGGTCGTGCGGGTGCATCGTGCCTGGTGGGGGCGCACCGAACCGAATTGGGCCGAACCGAACCGAACCAGCGGGCGGCTTGACCGCAGGCTTAAGGACGGCCTTGCCCCGCTGTTGACTTGCTTGGTTTTGAATCCATAGCCTTGTGGTGCAGTTGAATTCCGGTAACAGCTCCTTCCGATGACGGATCTGCGTTTCTCGTGAGCCAGAGAGGAATGGTCGATTTCGATGACATCCAGCGGCACCATGCGAGCGCGGCCCACGCCTGCCGGAGCGGTCGAAGAATCCGGTGAAGATTATCGGGACATCTACAGATCGCTGTTCGAACAATCCGGCATGTGCATGGCGAACCTCGATTCGAGCATGCGGGTGCTGGAGGCGAACAAGTACTTCTTCAAGCAGTTCGGGCGGGGCGCCGCCGACGTGCGGGGACGCAGCTTCTACGACTTCCTGCACCCCAGCGTGCGCGGGAAGTTCCAGTACCAGTTCGCGCGCCTCACCGAGGGCCGCAACCCGCGGTTCGTGGAGCACGCGGTCGCCGTCGGCGCGAAGGATGCGCTGTTCGGCGGGGAGCTGACCGGCATCGCGGTGCCCGGCCGCTCCGGTCGGGTGGAAGGCGTCATGGTCGTGCTGCAGCCGGACGAGGGGCAGCGGGCCGCGATGGTCGGCGGCAAGGAGAAGCTGCTCAGCGAGGTCGACGCCCGCATCCTCGAAGGTGTCGCGGCCGGGGAGTCCACCGTGCAGCTGGCCGCGAAGCTCTACCTCAGCCGGGGCGGCGTCGAATACCACGTGACGACGCTGCTGCGGAAGCTCAAGGTCACCAACCGTCCCGCCCTGGTCTCGAAGGGCTACTCGATGGGCATCCTCGGCGTGGGCCAGTGGCCGCCGCGAGTGCTGCCCGAGTACGTGAAGTGAGCGGCGGCCCTCCGCCGGGGTGATCACCCGGTGGCGGTCCTCGCCCGTTCCGGCCGATCGGCCCACGTGGCGGAGATCTTCCGGGAAAACCTTGAATTCGCCGTGCGATGGTTGCCAGCGGGGCAACCCCCGTGCAAGATCGATTTTCCTCCGGTGCCCGGCTCCGAGCGGAGCCGCCGCCCCGGTGACCGCCAGGACCAGGGGAGGGCTGTGCGCGTGATCGTCACCGTCACGGCGAACCCCAGCCTCGACCGCACCGTGCAGGTGCGCAAGCTGGTGCGCGGCGGCCTGAACCGCGCCTCCTCGATCCGGGTCGACCCGGGCGGCAAGGGCATCAACGTGGCCCGCGCGCTCGCCCTGCACGGCGCCGACGTCCGCGCGGTCGTCGCGGCGGGCGGCATCGAAGGCCAGCAGCTCGTGGCGCTCCTGTCCGGTCTGAGCATCGACGTGGTGCGGGTGCCCGCGGTGGGCCCGGTCCGCATCAACATGAGCGTCGTCGAACCCGACGCCACCGTCACCAAGTTCAACGAGCCCGGCGCGCTGCTCGACGCGGGCGACGCCCGCGCCCTGTGCGAAGCGGTGCTGCGCAACGCCGACGGCGCGAACTGGGTCGTGATCGCGGGCAGCCTGCCGCCGGGCGTGAGCAGCGCCTACTACGCGAGCCTGATCCGGATGATCGGCTCGCTGGGCGTGCCGGTGGTGGTCGACACGAGCGGGCCCGCGCTGCGCGAGGCGGTGCAGGCCCGGCCGGCGTTGGTGAAGCCCAATCTCCGGGAACTGGAGGAGACGGTAGGTCACTCGATTACAACGATCGGTGGCGTCGCGGAGGCCGCCGACGAGCTGCTCGAACTCGGAGCGGACACCGTGCTGGCCAGCCTCGGAGCCGACGGAGCCCTGCTGCGCGGGCACGATGGCTGCGGCTACGCCGAGGCGCCGGTGACGGCGCAGAACGCCGTCGGCGCGGGCGACGCTTTACTCGCCGGATATCTTTCCGAAGGCTGCGGAGGTCTGCCCGCCCTGGTCACCGCGGTGGCCTGGGGTGCGGCAGCGGCCTCGCTGCCGGGTAGCGCCATGCCACAACCGCACGACCTGCGCCCGGACCTGGTGCGCGTCGAGTCCCGGGTGCCCTGGGACCGGCGGCTGCACCGGGACCCCTGACGCGGGGAGGCGGTCGGCGAGGCAGAGGGACAACGGCGTCGGCGAGGTACGGAGTGACAACCATGTCAGGGACGGCCACGGAGGATTCGAGAGCTCAGGCGCAGCGCGCCCGCGTCGTGGTGCAGCGGTTCGGCGGGCAGCTGGCCGGCATGGTCATGCCCAACATCGGCGCGTTCATCGCCTGGGGCCTGATCAGCGCGCTGTTCATCCCGGAGGGCTGGTGGCCCAACGCCCAGCTGGCGCAGCTGAAAGAACCGATGATCACGCTGCTGCTGCCGGTGCTGATCGGCTACACCGGCGGCAGGCAGGTGCACGGGCAGCGGGGCGCGGTCGTCGGCGCGGTCGCCACCATCGGCATCGCGATCGGCGCCGAGGTGCCGATGTTCCTGGGCGCGATGATCGTGGGTCCGCTCGCGGGCTGGGTGCTGAGACGCTTCGACCGCTCGGTGGGCAAACGGGTACCTCCGGCGTTCAAGATGCTGGTGGACAACTTCGCGGCCGGCATCATCGGCGGGATCTTCGCGGTGGCCGGGTTGCTGGCCATCGGCCCGGCCATCGAGAGCGTGACCATCGCCCTCGGGCACGGCGTGCAGGCGCTGCTGGACCTGCACCTGCTGCCGCTGGTGGCGATCATCGTGGAACCGGCGAAGGTGCTGTTCCTCAACAACGCCGTGAACCACGGGGTGCTCGGGCCGCTGGGCGTGTCCGAGGCGCTGGACCACGGCAAGGCCATCGAGTTCCTGGTCGAGCCGAACCCGGGGCCGGGCTTCGGGGTGCTGCTGGCGATCAGCGTGTTCGGCCCGCCCGCGATGCGCGCGACCGCGCCCGGTGCGCTGGTCATCCAGTTCCTCGGCGGCATCCACGAGATCTACTTCCCGTACGTGCTGGCGGCGCCGCGGCTGCTGCTGGCCACGATCTCCGGCAGCGCGGCGGGGCTGTTCGTCTTCAGCATCACCGGTGCGGGCCTGGTCGCGACGCCGTCGCCGGGCAGCGTGGTCGCGCTGCTGGCGGTGACCCCGAAGGGCGGGTACTTCGGCGTGGTCGCCGGGATCGCCGCGTCGGCGGTGGTGGCGTTCGTGGTCGCCTCGCTGGTGCTGAAGCTGTGGCGACGACCCGACGAGGTCGCGACCGGTGGAGCGGTCCGATGAGCCGGGGGTCGGCTGCCTCCCGCTGGTGGCGCGCGATCGGGTTCGCCCAGCGCCGGGTGCTCGGGTCGCACGACGAACTTCGGGAGGAACCGGTGCCGCCGAGCGAGGTGGAGAGCGCGCGGCAGGTCGGAGAGGAGCGCTCGATGGGCACGATCAACGGGTCGGCGGTGCGCAAGGTCGTCATCGCCTGCGACGCGGGCATGGGCAGCAGCGCCATGGTCGCCGCTCAGCTGGCGGGCAGGCTCAAGCCCTACGACGTGAAGGTCTCGCACGCCTCGGTCACCGAGATCCCGGCGGACGCGGATCTGGTGCTGTGCCAGGAAACGCTGCTGGAGCGGGCGCGCCGGGAGGACACCGGTTCCGCGGTGATCCTCGGCTTCCGCAGCTTCCTCGGCGACCCGGTGTTCGACGAGGTGGAGCAGGCGATCCGGGAAGGTGAACCCCTTGGTGGTTGAGGCGGGCCCGCCCAGACCGCTGGCGGTGCGGCTCGGCCGCGCCGCCGCGGGGTTCGCGGACGCCATCGACCAGTGCGGCCGCCTGCTGGTGGAGACCGGCGCGGTCGAGGAGCCCTACATCGCCGCCATGCACGAGCGGGAGCGGTCGCTGACCACCCACCTCGGCGAGGGCGTCGCGATCCCGCACGGCACCACCGAGTCCCGCCGCTTCGTGCGGCGCAGCGCGCTGGTGGTGGTGCAGTTCCCCGACGGGGTGCGGTGGAGCGACGGCGGTGCGGTGAGCCTGTGCGTGGCGATCGCCGCCGGTGCGCGGCGCGCCGACGGCTCGCCGGATGCGGCGGGCGCGCAGCACCTGGGCGTGCTGTCGGCCCTGGCCACGGTCCTGATGGATCCGGCGCGCGCGCGGGAGCTGCGCGAAGCACCGGACGAGGCGACGGTCGATCGGCTGTTGCGGTCCGTTGAGGAGGACAGGTGAAGGTCGCACGTTTCTACGCGCCAGGTGACATCCGCATCGAGCAAGCCCCGGAACCGGAACCAGGTCCGGGCGAGTTGAAGCTGCGGGTCCGCAACTGCTCCACCTGCGGAACCGACCTGAAGATCATGCGGCACGGGCACCACCACATCGACCCGCCGCGGGTCATCGGCCACGAGATCGCCGGGGAGGTGGTGGGGATCGGCGACGGCGCCCGCGGTTTCGCCGAGGGCGACCGGGTGCAGGTGATCGCGGCGATCCCCTGCGGCGAGTGCGGTTACTGCAAGCGCGGCAGGCAGACGGTGTGCCCGAACCAGCGCTCGATGGGCTACCACTTCGACGGTGGATTCGCCGAGTTCCTCACCGTCCCGGAGCAGGTGCTGCGGGTGGACGGCGTGAACCGGCTGCCCGGTGAGGTCGACTTCGCGGCCGCCTCCGTCGCCGAACCGCTCGCCTGCGTCCTCAACGGCCAGGAGCTCGCCGGAGTCGGCCCGGGCGACGTGGTGGTGGTCGTCGGGTCCGGGCCGATCGGCTGCCTGCACACCCGGCTGGCGCGGGCGCGCGGCGCGGCCGCGGTGTACCTGGTGGAGCTCAACGCCGCCCGGCTGGAGCAGGCGGCGGAGCTGGTGCACCCGGACGCCGCGATCCTCGCCTCCGCCACCGATCCGGTCGCCGAGGTGCTGCGGCTCACCGGGGGCGTCGGAGCCGACGTGGTGATCACCGCGGCCGCGTCCGGCGAAGCGCAGGAACAGGCGCTGCGGATGGCCGCGCGCGGCGGCCGGATCAGTTTTTTCGGTGGTTTGCCCAAGGATTCGCCGATCATCGACTGCGATTCGAACGCGGTGCACTACCGTGAGTTGACCATCGTCGGTGCCAACGGCTCCACCCCGGAGCACAACCGGCGGGCGCTGCGGCTGATCGCCTCCGGCGAGGTTCCGGTGCACGACCTGATCACCCACCGGTTGCCGCTGGACGGAGTGCTGGAAGCGATCCGCACGGTCAGCACGGGCACCGCGATCAAGGTGACCATCGAGCAGTGACGGTGCCGGGTCCCGCAGCGCTGCGCGGACCCGGGGCGAAGTGGAGGAATACCGCGTGGTGCTGCGGGAACGGGAGAACGAGACCGAGCTGCTGAGCGCCGCGCTGGACCGGGCGAGCGGGGGGCGCGGCGCGCTGCTCGCGTTCTCCGGCCCGTTCGGCATCGGCCGCTCCGCGATGCTGGCGGCGGCCGCCGCCGCGGCCAGGAGCCGAGGCGCCCGGGTGCTGCGGGCGCTGGCGACCACCGCGGAGCGCGACATCCCGTTCGGCGTGCTGAGCCAGTTCTCCTGCTGCGCCACCGATTCCGAGACCGGACCCGACTTCGGCACGATGCGCGGCGGGCTGCTCGCCGCGCCCGGTCCGGTTCTGCTGGCGGTGGACGACCTGCAGCGCGCCGACGTGGAATCGCTGCGCTGGCTGGACCGGTTGTGCGCCGCCGTCGCCGATTCCGGAGTGCTGGTGGTCGTCGCGCACCGGGAGGGCGAGCAGGCCGCCGATCCGGAGACGTTCCAGCGGTTGCTGGGGCGGGCGGCGCAGCGCCGCGAGCTCCGGCCGCTCAGCGAGGACGGGGTGGCCGCCGTGGTGCGCGACGTGTTCGGCGTGCCGGGGGAGGCGCGGTTCGCCGTCGCCTGCCACCGCATGTCGCACGGCAGGCCGTTCCTGCTCAACGCGATCGCGCACGGATTGCGCGACAGCGGACGGCATCCCGACGAGTCCACTGTGGATTCCGTCCGGTCGCTGCGGCCCTCGGTGGTCGCCGAACGGGCCGGGGCGGTGCTGCGCCCGCAGCCCGAACCGGTGCTGGCCGCGGCGCGCGCGGTGGCGCTGCTGGACGCGGCTGAACCGGAGCAGCTCGCCGACCTGGCCGGGCTCGCACCCGCCGAGTGCACCGGGGCGCTCGCCGGGCTCACCTCGCTCGGCGTCCTCGTCGAACCGGACCGGCCACGCTTCGCGCACCCGGTGATCCGCGAAGTCGTGGAGAACACCCTGGAACCGGCGGAACTCGCCGAATGGCACCGCCGCGCGGCCCGGCTGCTGCAGCAGGGCGATCGGCCCGCCGAAGCGGTCGCCGAACACCTGCTGGCCTCCGACGCCACCCAGGGCGAGTGGACCACCGGCGTGCTGCACGCCGCGGGCCGGCGCGCCCTGGACCGCGGCGACGTCGCCACCGCCATCCGGTGCCTGCGCCGCGCCCTGCTCGCCTGCCCCACCGCGGGCGCCGAGCGGTCCGTGCTGCTCGCCGACCTGGCCGAAGCGGAGCGCTCCGGCGCGCCCGTCGCCTCGATGCGGCACCTGTCGCAGGCGCTGCCCAAGTTCGACTCGGACCGGCGGCGGGCCGCGGCGCTCGCCGAGGTGCCGCTGATGCTGCTGCCGGTGGCACCGCTGTCGCTGGTCGCCGAGCTGGAGGACTTCCGGGCGCGCGACGAGCTGGAACCCGCGGTGCTGCGGGCCATCGACACCCGCATCCGCCTCGCGCGGCTCTGCGACGCGGCCTGGTGCGCCGACACCCGCGCCCTGTTCGACGCGCTGGTCCCCGGCGAGCGGGTCGAACCCGAGCGGATCTCGGTGCTGCTGTACTCGGCGGCGCTCACCGGCGGCGACGTCGAATCGGTGCTGCCGTGGGCGAAGCTGGCCGTGGCCGGGGAGCACGGGCCGGAGGCCGCGCTCGGTTCGGTGTCGCTGGCGGCGCGGACCCTGGCGGCCTGCGACGAGGTGCGGGACGCGGAGCAGTGGCTGGCCGCGGTGACCGCCTCGCTCGGCGCGCGCGGCGACCGGACCGCGGAACGCCTCATCGTCGACGCGGAACGCGCGGTCACCCTCGTCCGCGCCTGCCGCTACCCGGACGCGGTGGCGCTGGCGGAGAGCGTGCTGCGCCGGTGCGAACTCGGGTTGATCCCGGTGGTGGAGCGCTGCTTCGAGGCGCTGTCGATCGCCGTGCTCGACTCGGCGGACACCGGTGCGGCGGCGCGGGCGCTGGAGCGCTACCGGGAGTGGGACCACGCGGTGCTGCCGTGGGTGCGGGAGCTGCGCGACGCGGCCCTCGCCGTCAGCGAGCGGGACACCGTCCGCGCCCTCGAACACCTGCTGGAGTGCGGGCGGGAACGGGACCGGCTCGGCTGGGCCAACCCGTGCCTGCTGCCGTGGCGCGGCTGGGCGGCGCTGCTGTACCACCGGGTGCAGCGCCCGGACCCCGCCGCGCGGCTGATCGCCGACGAGTACCGGCGGGCGGTGGCCTGGGGCGCATCCAGCGGAGTCGGCCGCGCGCTGCGGGTGTGGGGCGCGATCACCGACGGCGACCCGGGCGTGGACCTGCTCCGCCGGGCGGTGGAGGCGCTGGACGGGCGCGGACCGGCGGGCACCCTGGAACTGGCCAAGGCGCACCTGATGCTGGGGCGCAGGCTGCTCGGCACCGATCGGGCCGAGGCCGCGGCCCGGCTGAACGAGGGCGACGAACTCGCCGCCGCCTGCGGGGTGCCGCGGTTGCGCGCGGCGGAGGAGATCGCCGCCGAAGGCGGTGGGGCGCAGGCGGAATTGACCCGCGCCGAACTGCGCATCGCCCGGCTGGTGGCGGGTGGGCTCGGCAACCAGCAGGTCGCCACCGAACTCGGGGTCAGCTCGCGGGCCGTCGAGAAGCACCTCACCAAGGTCTACCGCAAGCTCGGCGTCACCGGCAGAGCAGGACTCACCGACCTCGCCGACTCCCTGGACCCGGCATAGATCATGCCGTCTTCCTGTCAGCGGCGAAGCCGCTGAGCCGCCGACCACGCACGCCACCGGCACCGCCGCGGGTTCTCAGCTGGTTCCTCGCGAGGACAGCGATTTCGCATGTGGCGGAGCCACCTGTGAAATCGATCCCGCAGCGAGGAACCAGCTGAGGTTCCGCCACCTGCTCCGCCCCGCGACAAGTGCCGAGAGGTTCAACGGGTGAGTTCGTCGGCGAGTTCGGCGTTGACGCGGGTGGCGTGTTCGACGAGGTAGAAGTGGCCGCCGCGGAAGCTGCGGAGGCGGAACGCGCCGGAGGTGTGCTCCTTCCAGCGCAGCGATTCATCCACAGTGGACTTCGGATCGGCATCGCCGATGAGCACCGAGATCGGGCAGGACACCACCACGTCCGGCCGCGCCGGGTAGGTCTCCACCGCCCGGTAGTCGTTGCGGATCGCGGGCAGCGACATGCGCACCACGTCCTCGTCGTCCAGCGCGGACTCCGCCCCGTTCAACCCGCGCACGTCCGCCAGCAGGCCCTCGTCGTCCAGCAGGTGCACCCGCTCGTCCCGCACCGTGCCCGGGGCGCGCCGACCCGAGACGACCAGCGAGCGCGGCGGCCGGCCCGCGCCGCGCTCCAGCCGGTGCGCCACCTCGAAGCCGAGCAGCGCGCCCATGCTGTGCCCGAAGAACACCGTCGGCAGCTCCGGTTCGGCCGCCAGCACCGCGGTGATCGCCTCCGCGTACTCGTCGATGCTGCCGGGCAGCGGTTCGCGGTGCCGGTCCTGCCTGCCCGGGTATTGCAGCACGACGACGTCGGCGCCGGGGGAGTGCGCGGCCGAGACCGGCCGGTAGAAGCTGGCCGAGCCGCCCGCGTGCGGGAAGCACACCAGGCGGACCGCCGCCTCCGGTGCGGGGTGGTAGCGGCGCAGCCACTTGCCGGGGTCGAGATCGGTCACGACTTCTCCTCCGAGCGCTGGATTTCCGCGGCGGGCGTCGCCCGCACCGCCCAGTACAGCACCGGGTGGCGCGGGGAACCCCTAGTCCGCATCCCGGTCCGGCAGCGAGAACTCGTCGAATCCCTAGGGTGTACCGCTTTCCTTTGACACCGCGGATGAGCGGCTGCCAGCGTCGGAGCCGGCCCGATCCGGGGGCTCCCGGCAGGTGCCGTCCCGACCTGTGCCGGTGCCCGGTGCGCCACCGCGCGCGTTCCCGCCGCCGTCCACGCGGTCGGCACGGGTGCTGTCGGCATCGTGTGGTGGAAGGGGAAGCACATGTCCAGGCGAGCGCTGATCACCGGGATCACCGGGCAGGACGGTTCCTACCTGGCCGAGCACCTGCTCGCGCAGGGCTACCAGGTGTGGGGCCTGATCAGGGGGCAGGCGAACCCGCGCAAGTCCCGGCTGAGCAGGCTGGCCGCCGATCTGTCCTTCGTGGACGGTGACCTGATGGACCAGGGCAGCCTGGTCTCGGCGGTGGACCTGGTGCAGCCGCACGAGGTCTACAACCTGGGCGCCATCTCGTTCGTGCCGATGTCCTGGCAGCAGGCGGAACTCGTCACCGAGGTGAACGGGATGGGCGTGCTGCGGATGCTGGAGGCGATCCGCATCGTCAGCGGCCTGCACGGTTCCGGCGGTTCCGGCGGGGAGCGCATCCGGTTCTACCAGGCGTCGTCCTCCGAGATGTTCGGCAAGGTCGCCGAGACGCCGCAGAGCGAGCACACCACCTTCCACCCGCGCAGCCCGTACGGCGTCGCCAAGACCTACGGGCACTACATCACGCAGAACTACCGCGAGTCCTACGGCGTGTGGGGCGTGTCCGGCATCCTGTTCAACCACGAATCTCCGCGCCGCGGCGCCGAATTCGTCACCCGCAAGATCTCGCTGGCCGTCGCGCAGATCAAGCTCGGCTTGCAGGACAAGCTCTACCTCGGCAACCTGGACGCGGTGCGGGACTGGGGTTTCGCCGGGGACTACGTGCGCGCGATGCACCTGATGCTGCAGCAGGACGAGCCGTCCGACTACGTGGTCGGCACCGGCCGGATGCACTCGGTGCGGGACGCGGTGCGCATCGCGTTCGACGCGGCGGGCCTGCACTGGGAGGACCACGTCGAGATCGACCCGACGCTGGTGCGCCCCGCCGAGGTCGAGACGCTGTGCGCCGATTCCGGGCGGGCGCGCCGGGAACTGGGCTGGGAACCGAGCGTCGACTTCACCGAGCTGATGACGATGATGGTGGAAGCCGACCTCCGGCAGGCCTCCCGCGAACGCGACTACGCCGAGGTGCTCTCCGCGTCCAGCTGGTGACGCTCTCCGGGCGGACGGTGGCCGTTCGCCCTTCCAGGACTGGGGAATTCCCGGGCAGGGCCTGACGAGACTGGGCTCCGTCCGGTCGACGCAGGCGGGGTGGAGATGGACAACGAGCAGAAGCTCCGGGACTACCTGAAGCGGGCGAGCGCCGATCTGAAGCGCTCCCGGGCGCGCGTGCAGGAGCTGGAGGACGCCGCCAGGGAGCCCATCGCCATCGTCGGCATGAGCTGCCGCTACCCCGGGGACGTGACCGGTCCCGAGGACCTGTGGCGGCTGGTCGCCGAGGGCCGCGACGGCATCACCGGGTTCCCCGCCGATCGGGGCTGGGAGCTCGCGGACGCCGACACGGCCACCCGCTCCGGCGGATTCCTGCACGACGCGGCCGAGTTCGACGCGGACTTCTTCGGCATCTCCCCGCGCGAGGCGCTGGCGATGGACCCGCAGCAGCGGGTGCTGCTGGAGACCACCTGGGAGGCGTTCGAGCACGCCGGCGTCGATCCGGCGGCGGTGCGGGGCAGCCGCACCGGTGTGTTCATGGGCGCGATGGCGCAGGACTACCGGGTCGGTGCGGCCGACGACGTGGACGGGTTCCGGCTCACCGGCAACAGCGGCAGCGTGCTCTCCGGCAGGCTCGCCTACACCTTCGGCGCCGTGGGGCCCGCGGTCACGGTGGACACGGCCTGCTCGTCCTCGCTGGTGGCGCTGCACCTGGCGGCGCACTCGCTGCGGGCCGGGGAGTGCTCGCTGGCGCTGGCGGGCGGGGTCACCGTGATGTCCGGCCCGGCGACGTTCCTGGAGTTCTCCCGGCAGGGCGGGCTGTCCGCGGACGGCCGCTGCCGCTCGTTCGCCGATGCGGCGGACGGGACCGGCTGGGGCGAGGGCGTCGGCGTGCTGGTCCTGGAGCGGCTCTCCGACGCGCGGCGCAACGGGCACGAGGTGCTCGCGGTGGTGCGCGGCAGCGCGGTGAACCAGGACGGCGCCTCCAACGGGCTGACCGCGCCGAACGGGCCGTCGCAGCAGCGCGTCATCCAGCAGGCGCTGGTGAACGCGCGGCTCACTCCGTCCGAAGTGGACGTCGTGGAGGCGCACGGCACCGGGACCGTGCTCGGCGACCCGGTCGAGGCGCAGGCGCTGCTGGCGACCTACGGGCAGGACCGGGAGGCGCCGCTGTGGCTGGGTTCGATCAAGTCGAACCTCGGGCACACCCAGGCCGCGGCCGGCGTCGCCGGGGTCATCAAGGTGGTGCAGGCGATGCGGCACGGCCTGCTGCCGCGGACCCTGCACGTGGACGAGCCGTCGACGCACGTCGACTGGAACGCCGGGCAGGTGCGGCTGCTCACCGACGCCGCGCCCTGGCCGGTGGCGGACCGGCCGCGCCGGGCGGGCGTGTCCTCGTTCGGCATCAGCGGCACCAACGCGCACACCATCATCGAGCAGGCGCCCGAACCGGAGCCGGTGGCCGAGCCGGTGCAGCCCGGGGCGGTGCCGGTGGTGCTGTCGGGCAAGACCGCGGCGGCGCTGCGCGACCAGGCCGCCCGGCTGCTCTCCACTGTGGACTCCGAGGGGCCGCGGCCGCTGGACGTCGGCCGCTCCACCGCCAACCGCGGCGGCCTGGAGCACCGCGCCGTGCTCACCGCGACCGATCCGGACGAGCTGCGCGCGGGGCTGCGCGCCCTCGCGGCGGACGAGGAGGCCCCGGCACTCGTGCGCGGTTCCTCCCGCGTCGCGGGCAAGACGGCGTTCCTGTTCACCGGGCAGGGCGGCCAGCGGCTCGGCGCGGGTCGCGAGCTGCACGCGCGGTTCCCGGTGTTCGCCACCGCCTTCGACGAGGTGCTCGCCGCCCTCGACGAGCACCTGGACCGGCCGCTGCGCGAGGTGCTGTTCGCCGAACCGGGCAGCGCCGAGGCCGCGCTGCTGGACGAGACCGGATACGCGCAGCCCGCCCTGTTCGCCGTCGAGGTGGCGCTGCACCGGCTCGCCGAATCCTGGGGGCTGCGGCCCGACCACCTCGCCGGGCACTCCGTCGGGGAGATCGCCGCCGCGCACGTGGCCGGGGTGTTCACCCTCGACGACGCGGCCGCGCTGGTGTGCGCCCGCGGCCGGTTGATGGGGGCGTTGCCGTCGGGTGGCGCGATGATCTCGGTGCAGGCGGCGGAGGACGAGGTCCTGCCGTTGTTGACGGCGCGGGTGTCGCTGGCGGCGGTCAACGGGCCGGAGTCGCTGGTGGTCTCCGGGGACGCCGCCGAGGCGGAGGCGGTCGCGGCGCACTTCGCGGAGCTGGGTCGTCGTACCAAGCGGTTGCCGGTGAGCCACGCGTTCCACTCGCCGCTGATGGAGCCGATGCTCGCCGAGTTCCGCACCGTCGTCGCCGCGCTCTCGCCGCGGGAACCGCTGCTGCCGCTGGTGTCCACCGCCACCGGCGAACCCGCCACCGCCCGCGAACTCGCCTCGCCGGAGCACTGGGTGGAGCACGTGCGCCGCCCAGTGCGGTTCGGCGCCGCCGTCCGCCGCCTCGGCGAGCTCGGGGTGCGGGTGTTCGCCGAGCTCGGCCCGGATGCGGTGCTCAGCGCGCTCGTCCCGGCGAACTTCGACCACGAAGCCCTGGCCGTCCCGCTGCTGCGCGGTGACCGGCCCGAGACCACCGCCGTCGCGCAGGCGCTGGCGGCGCTGCACGCGCACGGCGTCTCCCCGGACTGGCCGGAGTTCTTCGCGGGCACCGGTGCGCGCCGCGTCGCGCTGCCCGGCTACCCGTTCCAGCGCCGCCGGTTCTGGCCGAAGAGCACCGGTGACGGCGACGTGCGCGCGGCAGGGCTCGGGGCCGCGCACCACCCGCTGCTGGCGGCCGCGGTCTCGCTGGCCAACTCGGACGGGGTACTGCTCACCGGCCGGTTGTCGGTGCGCTCGCACCCGTGGCTGGCCGAGCACGCGGTCGGCGGCGAGATCCTGCTGCCCGGCACCGCGTTCGTCGAGCTGGCGCTGCGCGCCGGGGACGAAGCGGGCTGCGACCGGGTGCGGGAGCTGACGCTGGCCGCCCCGCTGGTGCTGCCCGAGCAGGGCGCGGTGCAGGTGCAGGTGTGGCTCGGCGGGCCCGACGACACCGGGAGCCGGGAGCTCAGCCTCTACTCCCGCCCCGACGGCGCCGAGGAGCAGCCGTGGACGCGGCACGCCACCGGTGTGCTCGACACCGCGCGCGGCACCCCCGCCGACCTCGGCGGGGACTGGCCGCCCGCCGGAGCGCGGTCCGTGGACCTGGACGGACGCTACGAGCGGTTCGCGGCCGCCGGGCTCGACTACGGACCGGCGTTCCGCGGCCTGCGCGCGGCCTGGCGGCGCGGTGACGAGGTGTTCGCCGAGGTGGAGCTGCCCGCGGCGGCCGCCGCGGAAGCCGAGTCGTTCGGGCTGCACCCGGCGCTGCTGGACGCGGCGCTGCACGCCGCCGGGGCCGGGCTCGACGAGACCGGCGGGCCGGGCCTGCCGTTCTCCTGGGAAGGCGTCTCGCTGCACGCCACCGGCGCCACCGCCGCCCGGGTGCGGCTGGCGCCCGCCGGACCGGACGCGGTCGCGGTGTCCGTGGCCGACCCGGCCGGGGAACCGGTGGCCGAGGTCGAGTCGCTGGTGCTGCGCCCGTTCGGCGCCCGCACTCCCACCGCGGCCCGGGACGCGCTGTTCCGGCTGGACTGGACCCCGATCACCACCACCGCCGAGCCGGGCCCGGTGGCGGTGCTCCCGGCCATCGGCGAGGTGCCCTGGGACGCGCCCCCGCCCGGCGCGGTCGAGGTCGCCGACCTGGACGCGGTGCCCGCGGACGCCGAGGTCGTCGTGCTGCCGGTCGGTTCGACCACGGCGGCGCCGGACGAGGTGCACGCGTGCACCGCGCGGGTGCTCGCCCACGCCCAGCGCGCCCTCGCCGCCGACACCTCGGCCCGGCTCGTCGTCGTCACCCGCGGCGCCCGCGACGGCGCCGACCTGGCCGCCGCCGCGGCGTGGGGCCTGATCCGCACCGCGCAGGCCGAACACCCCGGCCGATTCGGGCTGGTCGACCTGGACACCACCGCCGCCGGGGCGCAGCTGCCCGCGGCGCTCGCGCTCGCCGAGGAACCCCAGCTGTCCATCGTGGACGGACGGCTGCGCGCGGCGCGGCTGGCCCGCGCCCCGATCGCCGCGGCCGACGCCCGCACCGACACCGCCGCACCGGAGCGCGACCCGGACGGCACCGTGCTCATCACCGGCGGCACCGGCGGGCTCGGCGCCCTGTTCGCCCGCCACCTCGTCGTCGAACACGGGGTGCGGCACCTGCTGCTGACCAGCCGCCGCGGACCGGACGCCGAGGGCGTCGACCGGCTCGCCGCCGACCTCGCCGAGCACGGCGCCGAGGTGCGCGTCGCCGCCTGCGATGCCGCCGACCGGGACGCGCTCGCCGCGCTGCTGGCCGAGATCCCCGCCGCGCACCCGCTGACCTCGGTGCTGCACGCCGCCGGAGTCCTCGACGACGCGCTGCTCGACGCGCTCACCCCGGAACGGCTGGCGGCCGTGCTGCGGCCGAAGGTCGACGCCGCCTGGAACCTGCACGAGCTGACCAGGGACCACGAGCTCGCCGAGTTCACCACCTTCTCCTCGCTCGCCGGAGTCGTCGGCGCCGCGGGGCAGGCGAACTACTCGGCCGCCAACGCCTACCTGGACGGGCTCGCCGCGCACCGCCGCGCCGCCGGGCTCCCGGCGACCTCGCTGGCCTGGGGCCCGTGGGCCTCGACCGGCGGCATGACCGGGGAGCTGACCGAGGCCGAACTGCGCCGCCTCACCGCCACCGGCACCCCGCCGCTGGAACCCGAGCAGGGGACCGCGCTGTTCGACGCGGCCACCGCCACCGGGGAAGCGGTGCTCGCACCGGTCCGGCTGGACCTGCCGGTGCTGCGCTCCCGGGGCGAGATCCCCGCCTTCCTGCGCGGCCTGATCCGCACCCCCGCCCGCCGGGCCGCCACCGGTTCCGCCGAATCGGCCGGGCTCGCCCGGCGGCTCGGCGCGCTGGGCGGCGCCGACCGGGCCGCTGCGGTGCTGGAGCTGGTGCGGACCCAGGTCGCGGCCGTGCTCGGGCACGCCGCGGCGTCCGATGTGGACCCGGACCGCGCGTTCCAGGAACTCGGGTTCGACTCGCTGACCGCCGTGGAGCTGCGCAACCGGCTGGCCACCGCCACCGGGCTGCGCACCGCCGCGACCGCCGTGTTCGACCACCCGACGGCGCGGGCACTCGCCGCGCACGTGCGCGGCGAGCTGCTCGGCGACGCGGACGCCGACACCGGGGAGGCCGACGCGGTCGCGGTGTCCGGCGATCCGATCGCGATCGTCGGCATGGCCTGCCGCTACCCGGGCGGGGTCACCTCGCCCGACGAGTTGTGGCGGCTGGTGGCCGAGGGCACCGACGCGATCACCGGGTTCCCGGTGGATCGCGGCTGGGACCTGGACGCGCTCTACGACCCGGACCCGGACCGCACCGGCACCTCCTACGCCCGCTCCGGTGGATTCCTGCACGACGCCGCCGAATTCGACCCGGGCTTCTTCGGGATGAGCCCGCGCGAAGCGATCTCCACCGACCCGCAGCAGCGGCTGCTGCTGGAGACCTCCTGGTCCGCGATCGAACAGGCCGGGATCGACCCGGCCGCGCTGCGCGGTAGCCGGACCGGCGTGTTCGCCGGGGTGATGTACAACGACTACGGCGCGGTGCTCGCCGGCGGTGACTTCGAAGGGCACCAGGGCAGCGGCACCTCGCCGAGCGTCGCCTCCGGGCGGGTGTCCTACGCGCTCGGTCTCGAAGGCCCGGCGGTCACCGTGGACACCGCCTGCTCGTCCTCGCTGGTCGCGATGCACTGGGCGATGCAGGCGCTGCGCGCCGGGGAGTGCTCGCTGGCGCTCGCGGGCGGCGTGACGGTGATGTCGACCCCGGCGGCGCTGATCGAGTTCTCCCGGCAGCGCGGCCTGTCCCCGGACGGGCGGTGCAAGGCGTTCTCCGCCGACGCGGACGGCGTCGGCTGGGCCGAGGGCGTCGGGATCGTCGTGCTGGAGCGGCTCTCCGACGCGCGGCGCAACGGGCACGAGGTGCTCGCGGTGGTGCGCGGCAGCGCCGTCAACCAGGACGGGGCGTCCAACGGGCTCACCGCGCCCAACGGTCCCTCGCAGCAGCGGGTGATCCGGCAGGCCCTCGCCGCCGCCGATCTGTCCACTTCGGACGTCGATGCGGTGGAGGCGCACGGCACCGGAACCGCGCTCGGCGACCCGATCGAAGCCCAGGCGCTGCTCGCGACCTACGGGCAGGACCGGGAAACCCCGCTGCGGCTGGGCTCGATCAAGTCGAACCTCGGGCACACCCAGGCCGCCGCCGGGGTCGCCGGAGTGATCAAGATGGTGCAGGCCATGCGGCACGGCGTGCTGCCCCGCACCCTGCACGCCGAGACGCCGTCCACCCACGTGGACTGGGCGGACGGCGCGGTGGAACTGCTCACCGCCGACACCCCGTGGCCCGAGACCGGGCGGCCCCGCCGCGCCGCCGTGTCCGCGTTCGGCATCAGCGGCACCAACGCGCACCTCGTCCTCGAACACCCCGGGGCCGGTGAGGTCCCCGCGGCGCCCGCCGAGGCCCTGTCGCCTGCCGAGACCCTGGAGCCCGCCGAGGCCCTGGAGCCCGCCGGTACCGCGGCGTCCGTGGGCGGCACCGAGGTCGCGGTGGCCTGGCCGCTGGCCGGGAAGACCCGTGCCGCGCTGCGCTCCCAAGCCGCCCGGCTCGCCACCTTCCTCGACGCCCACCCCGGCCACCGGCCGGCCGACGTCGCGCATTCGCTGGTCACCACCCGCACCGCGTTCCCGCAGCGCGCCGCCGTGCTCGGCACCGGCCGCGCGGGGCTGCTCGACTCGCTGCGCGCCCTCGCCGCCGACCGGCCCGATCCCGGCATCGTCACCGGCGAAACCGGCGAACCGGGCGGGCTCACCGCGCTGTTCACCGGTCAGGGCAGCCAGCGCCCGGGGATGGGCGCGGAGCTGCACGCGCGGTACCCGGAGTTCGCCGCCGCGCTCGACGAGGTGCTCGCGCACTTCGACCCGGCGGTGCGCGCCGCGCTGCTCGCGGTCCGCGACACCGGAGGGCCGGGCGCCGCCGACCTCGATGCCGCCACCGAGCCGGACAGATCCGACCTGGCCGACGCCGCCGGTCTGGCCGACGCCGCCGGTCCGGCCGACGCGGCCGACCTGGACGACACCGGCTACGCGCAGCCCGCGCTGTTCGCGCTCGAAGTGGCGCTGTACCGGCTCGTCGAAGCGCGCGGCGCGGTGCCCGACCGGCTCGCCGGGCACTCCATCGGCGAGCTCGCCGCCGCCCACGTCGCCGGGGTGCTGTCGCTGCCCGACGCGTGCGCGCTGGTCGCCGCCCGCGCCCGGCTGATGGCCGCGCTGCCCCGGGGTGGGGCGATGATCTCGTTGCGCGCCACCGAGGACGAGGTCGCGCCGCTGCTCACCGAGCGGATCTCGATCGCCGCCGTGAACGGCCCGGCCTCCGTGGTGATCTCCGGCGACGAGGCCGAAGCCGTGGCGGTCGCCGAGCGGTTCGCCGACCGCGGCACCAAGCGGCTCAGCGTCAGCCACGCGTTCCACTCGCCGCTGGTCGACCCGATGCTCGACGAGTTCCGGCAGGTCGCCGAAGGGCTCGACTACCGGGCCCCGCGGATCCCGCTGATCTCCGGCGTCACCGGTGCGCTCGCCGGGGACGAGGTGCGCACCCCCGAGTACTGGGTGCGGCACGCCCGCGCCACCGTCCGGTTCGCCGACGCGCTGCGCACCGCCGCCGAGGCGGGCACCCGCACCTACCTGGAGCTGGGCCCGGACGGCGTGCTGTCCGCGATGGCGCAGGACGTGCTCGGCGACGACGCCGCGTTCGTGCCCGCGCTGCGCGCCGACCGCGCCGAGGACCTGTCGGTGACCACCGCGCTGGCCCGGCTGCACGTCCGCGGCGCGCCGGTCGACCTCGCCGCCGCGCACCCCGGCGCGCGCCGCGTCGCGCTGCCCACCTACGCGTTCCAGCACGAGCGGTACTGGCCGGAGATCACCTCCGCCGCGCCCGCCACCGACCCGGCCGACGAGCGGCTGTGGACCGCGGTGGACCGGGGCGCGGGCGAGGAGCTCGCCGACCTGCTCGGGCTGGCCGACTCGCAGCACGCCGCGCTGTACTCGCTGCTGCCCGCGCTCGCGTCCTGGCGGCAGCGCAGGCACGAGCGGGAACTGCTGGACTCCTGGCGCTACCGGGTGGACTGGCATCCGCTGAGCACGCCCGCGCCGGCGGTGCTCACCGGTGGCTGGCTGCTCGTCGGCACCGCGGAGACCGGCACCGGCCCGGTCGCGGCCGCGTTGCGCGCGCACGGCGCGGAAGTCCGGGAACTGCTGCTGGATTCCGACGCGGACCGGGCCGGCATCGCCGCCAGCCTCGACGAACCGGCGATCAGCGGCGTGGTGTCGGTGCTGGCCGCCGACGAGCGGCCGCATCCGGCGCACCCGGCGCTGAGCACCGGACTCGTGCTCAACGCGGCCCTCGCGCAGGCCCTCGGCGACGCAGAGCTCGACGCTCCACTGTGGATGATCACGTCGGGTGCGGTGTCCATCGGCGCCGACGACCCGATCGAGAGCCCGGTCCAGGCCGCCACCTGGGGGCTCGGCCGCGTCGTCGCCCTGGAACACCCGCAGCGCTGGGGCGGTCTCGTCGACCTGCCCGCCGAACCGGACCGGCAGGCCGGGGCCCGGCTCGCCCGCGTGCTCGGCGGGCTCGACGGCGAGGACCAGGTCGCGGTGCGCCCCGCCGGGCTCGCCGGGCGCAGGCTGCTGCACCACCCGATCCCCGCCGCGGGTACCGGGTTCACCGCGCGCGGCACCGTGCTCATCACCGGTGGCACCGGTGCGCTCGGCGCCCGCATCGCTCGCTCGCTCGCCGAAGCCGGGGCGGCGCGGCTGGTGCTCACCGGACGTCGCGGACCCGACGCGCCGGGCGCCGCCGAACTCGCCGACCAGCTGCGCGGGCTCGGTGCCGAGGTGCGCATCGCGGCCTGCGACGTGACCGACCGGGACGCGCTCGCCGCACTGCTCGCCGACCTGCCCGAGCTCACCGGCGTGGTGCACGCCGCCGGAACCGGGCAGGCCGCCCCGCTGCAGGACACCGCGCCCGCCGAGTTCGCCGCCGTCGCCGCCGCGAAGGCCGCCGGGGCCGTGCACCTCGACGAGCTGCTCGGCGACCGCGAGCTCGACTTCTTCCTGCTGCTGTCGTCCATCGCCGGAACCTGGGGCAGCGGCGGGCAGAGCGCCTACGCGGCGGCGAACGCGCAGCTCGACGCCCTCGCCGAGCACCGCCGCGCCCGCGGCCTGCCCGCCACCGCGCTCGCCTTCGGACCGTGGGCGGACGCGGGCATGGCCACCGACGAGGCCGTCGCCGAACAGCTGCGCCGCAGCGGGCTCGGCATGCTCGACCCGGACACCGCCGTCGCCGAGGTGCACCGCGCGCTCGCCCGCGACGACACCGCCGCCACCATCGCCGACGTCGACTGGGCCCGCTACCACCCGATCTTCACCGCGGCCCGGCCCAGCCCGCTGCTGTCCGAGCTGCCCGAGGTCCGCGCGCTCGGGCGGGCGGGCGCCGAGCAGGCCGAACCGGACGGGGCGCTGGCCGCGCGGCTGCGCGGACTCGACGGCGACGCCCAGCGGGACCTGCTGCTGGACCTGGTGCGCACCGAATCCGCCGCCGTGCTCGGCCACTCCGGCGCCGAATCGGTGCCGCTGCGCCGCGCGTTCCGCGAACTCGGCTTCGACTCGCTCACCGCCGTCGAACTCCGCACCCGGCTCGCCGCCGCGACCGGGCTCGCGCTGCCCAGCACCCTCGCCTTCGACCACCCCAGCGCCGAGACGCTGGCCGAGCACCTGCGCGCCGAACTCCTCGGCACCGGTGCGAGCACCACCACCGCGGCCGCGACCGGCGACACCGGGGAACCGATCGCCATCATCGGCATGGCCTGCCGGTTCCCCGGCGGCGCGGACACGCCCGAGCGGTTCTGGGAACTGCTCGCCGACGGGGTCGACGCCATCACCGACTTCCCCGCCGACCGCGGCTGGAACGCCGACCGGCTCTACGACCCGGACCCGGACCGCGCCGGGACCACCTACTCCACGCAGGGCGGATTCCTGCACGACGCGGGTGAATTCGACCCGGCGTTCTTCGGGATCTCCCCGCGCGAAGCGCTCGCGATGGACCCGCAGCAGCGGCTGCTGCTGGAGACCTCGTGGGAATCCTTCGAACGCGCGGGCATCGACCCCGGCGCGCTGCGCGGCAGCCGCACCGGCACCTACATCGGCTCCAGCTTCCAGGACTACGGCAGCGGCTCCGCCGACGGCTCCGAAGGCCACGCCGTCACCGGCACCAGCCCCAGCGTGCTGTCCGGGCGGCTGTCCTACCTGTTCGGGCTGGAAGGCCCCGCCGTCACCGTGGACACCGCCTGCTCCTCCTCGCTGGTCGCGCTGCACCTGGCCTGCCAGTCGCTGCGCACCGGGGAGAGCGATCTCGCGCTGGCCGGCGGCGCCACCGTGATGGCCGACCCGGCCGCATTCGTCGCGTTCAGCCGCCAGCGCGCGCTGGCCCGCGACGGGCGCTGCAAGGCGTTCGCCGACGGCGCCGACGGCATGGCGCTGTCCGAAGGCGTCGGCGTGCTGCTGGTCGAACGGCTCTCCGATGCGCAGCGCCGGGGCCACCCGGTGCTGGCCGTCGTCCGCGGCAGCGCGGTCAACCAGGACGGCGCCTCCAACGGGCTCAGCGCGCCGAACGGGCCCGCGCAGCAGCGCGTCATCCAGCAGGCCCTCGCCAACGCCGATCTGTCCACATCGGACATCCAGGTGGTGGAGGCGCACGGCACCGGCACCGCCCTCGGCGATCCCATCGAAGCCCAGGCGCTGCAACGCACCTACGGCCGCGATCGCGACCCGGCCGCGCCGCTGCTGCTCGGCTCCGCCAAGTCCAACCTCGGGCACGCCCAATCCGCGGCGGGCGTCGTCGGCGTGATCAAGGTGGTGCTGGCGATGCGGCACGGCCTGCTGCCGCGCACCCTGCACGCCGACCGGCCCTCGACGCACGTCGACTGGACCGCGGGCGGCGTGGAACTGCTGCACGCCAACACCGGCTGGCCGGAGACCGGCGGACCGCGCCGCGCCGCGGTGTCCTCCTTCGGCATCAGCGGCACCAACGCGCACGCCGTCCTGGAGCACGAACCCGCGGCCGACCCGGCGCCCGTCGTCGAACCGGCACCGGCCGGACCGGTGCCGTGGGTGCTGTCCGCCCGCACCGAACCGGCGCTGCGCGCCCAGGCCGCCCGCCTCGCCGCCCCGGATTCGCCCGCCGCCGAGCACCCCGCCGCCGACGTCGCGCACTCGCTGCTCGGCAGCCGCGCCCGGTTCGAGCACCGCGCCGTCCTCGTCGGCGACGACCCCGCCGCGCTGCGGACCGCGCTCGCCGAGTTCGCCGACGGGCGGCCCGCCACCGGGCTCGTGCAGGGCACCGCCACCGCCACCGGGCGCACCGTGTTCGTGTTCCCCGGCCAGGGCTCGCAGTGGGCCGGGATGGGCGCCCGGCTGCTCGACGAATCGCCCGTGTTCGCCGCCCGGATCGCCGACTGCGCCGCCGCGCTCGCCCCGCACGTCGACTGGTCGCTGCTCGACGTGCTGCGCGGAGCACCGGACGCGCCCTCGCTGGACCGGGTCGACGTGGTGCAACCCGCGTCGTTCGCCGTGATGGTGTCGCTCGCCGCGCTGTGGCGGCACCACGGGGTGCGGCCGGACGCGGTGCTCGGCCACTCCCAGGGCGAGATCGCCGCCGCCTGCGTCTCCGGGGCGCTCGGCCTGGACGACGCGGCGCGGGTGGTCGCGCTGCGCAGCCGCGCCATCGCCGCCGGGCTCGCCGGGGCGGGCGGCATGTTGTCCGTCGCGCTCGGCGCCGACCAGGTGCGCGAACGCCTCGGTGACGGGGTGTCGATCGCCGCGATCAACGGGCCGGGCTCCACCGTCGTCTCCGGCGACCCGGACGCGCTGGACGCGCTGCACGAGCGCCTCACCGCCGAGGAGGTCCGGGCCCGCCGGGTCGCCGTCGACTACGCCTCGCACTCCGCGCACGTCGAAGCCATCGAAGCGGAACTGCTCGACGTGCTCGCCCCGATCCGCCCCGCCACGTCCGAGGTCCCGTTCTTCTCCACCGTCACCGGGGACTGGCTGGACACCACCGGGATGGACGCGGCGTACTGGTACCGGAACCTGCGCGGCACCGTCGGCTTCGAACCGGCCGTGCGCGCCCTCGCCGAGCAGGGCCACGGCGTGTTCGTCGAGATCAGCCCGCACCCGGTGCTCACCGCCGCCGTGCAGGAGACCGCCGAGCAGGCCGCGGCGACCGTGCTCACCGGCGGCACGTTGCGCCGCGAACACGGCGGCCTGGAACGGTTCCTGCTCTCCGCCGGGGAGCTGCTGGCCCGCGGCGTCGAGGTCGACTTCGCGCCGCTGCTCGACGGGGCGCGGCGCGTCGAGCTGCCCACCTACGCGTTCCAGCACGAACACCTGTGGGCGCTGCCCGCCGCCCCGCAGGCCCCCGGCGGCGAGGTCGGGGTCGCCGAGGCCGGGTTCTGGGCCGACGTCGAGCAGCAGGACCTCGCCGCGCTCACCGACCGGCTCGACGTGGACGCCGACTCGCTGGCCGCGGTGCTGCCCGCGCTGTCCAGCTGGCACCGCGGCCGCGCCGAAGCGTCCACAGCGGATTCCTGGCGGTACCGCGCGACGTGGACCCCGTTGCGCGGCGGCGGGAACGTCGAGCTGACCGGGACCTGGCTGGTGTGCGGCACCGGCGGCGCCGACGACGCCGAGGTCGCCGCCGTGCTCACCGCGCACGGCGCCACCGCGCGGCGCGTCGAGCTGGACGACGGGCACCTCGACCGGGAACACCTCGCCGCGCTGCTCGCCGACGCCGCGGCCGAGGCGACCGGCGTCGTCTCCCTGCTGGCGCTGGACGAGACGCCCTGCCCCGAGCACCCCGAGCTCGCCCGCGGCCTCGCGCTGAGCCTGGTGCTCGTGCAGGCCCTCGGCGACGCCGGGATCGACGCCCCGCTGTGGGCGCTGACCCGCGGCGCCGTCGCCACCGGCCGCGCCGACCAGGTCACCCACCCCGCGCAGGCGCAGGTGCACGGCCTCGGCTGGACCACCGCGCTGGAGCACCCGCAGCGCTGGGGCGGCGTCGTCGACCTGCCCGCGGAGCTCGACGAGCGCGCCGGGCAGCGGCTCGCCGCGGTGCTCGCCGGGACGACGGGGGAGGACCAGCTCGCGATCCGCGCCTCCGGCGTGCACGCGCGCCGCATCGTGCCCGCGCCCGTCGGCGACCGCGCGCCCGCGCGCGCCTGGCGGCCGCGCGGCACCACCCTGATCACCGGTGGCACCGGCACCCTCGCCCCGCACCTGGCGCGCTGGCTGGCGCGGCAGGGCGCCGAACACCTGGTGCTCACCAGCAGGCGCGGTGCCGACGCGCCCGGCGCGGCCGATCTCGTCGCCGAACTCGCCGAGCTCGGCACCGACGCCGAGGTGCTGCCCTGCGACCTCGGCGACCGGGAATCGGTGCGCGGCCTGCTGTCCCGGCTCGCCGCCGACGGCCGCACCGTGCGCGCCGTGCTGCACACCGCCGCGTTCATCGGCCTGGAATCCGTCGACGAGGCCACCCCCGCGTCCTTCGCAGATGTTCTGCGGGCCAAGGTCGTCGGCGCGCGGCTGCTGGACGAACTGCTCGACCCGGACCACCCCGACCGGCCCGCCGAGCTCGACGCGTTCGTGCTGTTCTCCTCGACGGCCGGCATGTGGGGCAGCGGGCAGCACGCCGCCTACGTCGCGGGCAACGCCCACCTGGCCGCGCTCGCCGAGCACCGCCGCGCCCGCGGCCTGCCCGCCACCTCCGTGTCCTGGGGGATCTGGGCCGACGACCAGAAGCTCGGCCGCGTCGACCCGGAGGCGATCCGTCGCAGCGGGCTCGTGTTCATGCCGCCGGAGACCGCGCTCACCGGGCTGCGCACCGCCCTGGACCACGACGACACCGCCGTCGCCGTCGCCGACGTGGACTGGGCGCGCTACCACCCGGTGTTCGCCGCCGCCCGGCCCACCGCGCTGTTCGACGAGATCCCCGCCGTGCGCGAGATCCGGCGGCAGCAGGCCGAGCAGACCGGCGCGGGCGGCGAGTTCGCGACCCGGCTGCACGGCCTGCCCGCCGCCGAGCAGCGGCGGCTGCTGCTGGACCTGGTGCGTGCCGAGGCCGCCACCGCGCTCGGGCACACCTCCGCCGACGCGCTCGACGAGCAGCGCGCCTTCCGGGACATCGGCTTCGACTCGGTGACCGCCGTCGACCTGCGCAACCGGATCGCCGCCGCCACCGGGCTCGTGCTGCCCGCCACCATGGTCTTCGACCACCCGAACCCGCGGGCGCTGGTGGAGTTCCTGCGCGCCGAGCTCGCCGGATCCGCCGCGACCGGCGGCCCGGCCGAGGTGCGGCCGGTCGACGACGAACCGATCGCCATCATCGGCATGAGCTGCCGCTACCCGGGCGGTGCGGCCACCCCGGAACAGCTGTGGGACCTGGTGCTGCGCGGCGAGGACGTGATCTCCGGCTTCCCCGCCGACCGCGGCTGGGACGCCGACGGGCTCTACGACCCGGACCCGGACCGGGCGGGCAAGACCTACTCCACGCAGGGCGGATTCCTGCACGACGTGGCCGATTTCGACGCCGAGTTCTTCGGCATCTCGCCGCGCGAGGCGCTCGCGATGGACCCGCAGCAGCGGCTGCTGCTGGAGACCGCGTGGGAGGCGTTCGAGCGGGCCGGTCTCGACCCGGCGGCGCTGCGCGGCAGCAGCACCGGGGCGTTCATCGGCGCCAGCTACCAGGATTACCAGGCGCACACCGCGGACGGTTCCGAAGGCCACCTCATCACCGGGGCGCTGTCCAGCATCCTGTCCGGCCGGTTGTCCTACCTGTTCGGGCTGGAAGGGCCCGCGGTCACGCTGGACACCGCCTGCTCGTCCTCGCTGGTGGCGCTGCACCTGGCGTGCCGGTCGCTGCGCAGCGGGGAGAGCTCGCTGGCGCTGGCCGGCGGCGTCTCGGTGATGTCCACGCCGAACGCGTTCGTCGGGTTCAGCAGGCAGCGCGCGATGGCCGCCGACGGCCGCTGCAAGGCCTACTCGGACGCCGCCGACGGGATGAGCCTCGCCGAGGGCATCGGGCTGGTGCTGGTGGAGCGGCTGTCCGACGCGCGCCGCAACGGGCACGAGGTGCTGGCCGTGGTGCGCGGCTCCGCGATCAACCAGGACGGCGCCTCCAACGGCCTGACCGCGCCGAACGGCCCGGCGCAGCAGCGGGTGATCCGCGCCGCGCTGGCGGACGCGGGACTCGCACCGTCCGATGTGGACTTCGTGGAGGGGCACGGCACCGGCACCGCGCTGGGCGACCCGATCGAGGCGCAGGCGCTGCTGGCGACCTACGGGCAGGAGCGGGAGCACCCGCTGCTGCTGGGCTCGATCAAGTCGAACATCGGGCACGCCCAGATGGCCTCCGGCGTCGCCGGGGTGATCAAGGTGGTGCAGGCGCTGCGGCACGGCCTCGTCCCGCGCACCCTGCACGTCGCCGAACCGTCCTCGCACGTGGACTGGGATTCCGGGGCGATCGAGCTGCCCGTCGACCAGGTCCCGTGGCCCGAGTCCGGCCGGCCGCGCCGAGCCGCGGTGTCCTCGTTCGGGCTCAGCGGCACCAACGCGCACACCGTCCTCGAACAGGCGCCGCCCGTCGAGGTCGAGCCCCGCGAGCCGCGCCGCGGCGTGGTGCCGGTGCTGCTGTCCGGGCGCGGCGAGGCCGCGCTGCGCGCCCAGGCGGACCGGGTGCTGTCCCTCGTGGACGGTGCGGAACCGGTGGACCTGGCGTACTCGCTGGCCACCGGGCGCGGCCGGTTCGAGCAGCGGGCAGCCGTGCTCGCGGCCGACCGGGACGAGCTGCGGCGCGGCCTCACCGCGCTGCGCGACGGCGCACCGGCCGCGAACCTGCTGCGCGGCGCGGATTCCGGGGCGGGGCGCACCGCGTTCCTGTTCACCGGCCAGGGCAGCCAGCGGCCCGGCACCGGTCGCGAGCTGCACGCGCGGTTCCCGGTGTTCGCCGACGCCTTCGACGAGGCGCTGGCCCACTTCGACGCCGTGCTGGACCGGCCGCTGCGCGACATCGCGTTCGCCGAACCCGGCAGCCCGGAGGCGGAGCTGCTGGACCGCACCGCCTACACCCAGCCCGCGCTGTTCGCGCTGGAAGTGGCGCTGCACCGGCTCGTCGAGTCCTGCGGGATCGTGCCGGACCACGTCACCGGGCACTCCGTCGGGGAGATCGTGGCCGCGCACGTGGCCGGGGTGCTGTCGCTGCCGGACGCGTGCGCGCTGGTGGCAGCGCGCGGCCGGTTGATGGAGGCGCTGCCGTCCGGTGGCGCGATGATCTCGGTGCAGGCCGCGGAGGACGAGGTCCTGCCGCTGCTGACGGAACGGGTGTCGCTGGCGGCGATCAACGGACCGGAGTCGCTGGTGGTCTCCGGGGACGCCGCCGAGGCCGAGGCGGTCGCGGCGCACTTCGCCGAGCTCGGCCGCCGCACCAAGCGGTTGCCGGTGAGCCACGCGTTCCACTCGCCGCTGATGGAGCCGATGCTCGCCGAGTTCCGCACCATCGCCGACTCCCTCACCCACCACGCCCCGGCGATCCCGGTCGTGTCCAACCTGACCGGCGAGCCCGCGCGGATCGACGCCGAGCACTGGGTGGCGCACGTGCGGGAGGCGGTGCGCTTCGCCGACGGCGCCCGGTGGCTCGCCGACGCGGGTGTGCGGACCTTCCTGGAGCTCGGCCCGGACGGGGTGCTCACCGCGCTGGCCCGCGAGATCGCCCCCGCCGATGCCGTGCTGCAGCCCCTGCTGCGCCGGGACCGCGACGAGGTGGCCGCGGTCAGCACCGCGCTGGCCCGGCTGCACGTCACCGGCACCCCGGTCGACTGGGCGAGCTGCTTCGCGGGCACCGGTGCCCGCCGGATCGACCTGCCCACCTACCCCTTCCAGCACAAGCGGTACTGGCCCGAACCGGTCGCCGCGCCCGAGGTCGCCGCCGACCCGGTGGACGCCGAGTTCTGGTCCGCCGTCGAGCGCGCCGACACCGGCGCGCTGGGCGAACAGCTGGACCTGGACGCGGACGCGGTGGCCGCGATGGTGCCCGCGCTGGCCGAATGGCGGCGCAAGCGGCGCGAGACCGCCGCCGTCGACGGCTGGCGCTACCGCACCGAGTGGCGCCCGGTCCGCGGCGACGGCGCCGCACCGGACGGGCCGTGGCTGGTGCTCACCGCGCAGGACGCCGACGCCACCGCCACCGCCGAGGTGCTGGGCGCGCTCGGCCCGGACGCGGTGCGCGTCGAAGTGCACCGCGCCGACCGCGCCGAACTGGCCTGGCGCCTGCGCACCGAAGCCGAGGACGCCGGATTCCCGGAGAACGGCGCGGGATTCGCCGGAGTCGTCTCGCTGCTGTCCTGGGACGCCGCACCGCACCCGGACGCGCCCGAGGTGCCCGGCGGGCTGCCGCTGACGACCACCGCGGTGCACGCCCTCGCCGACGCGGGCATTGACGCTCCACTGTGGATCGTGACCCGGGGTGCGGTGCGGATCGGCCGCGCCGACGCGGCCCCCGACCCGGCGCAGGCCGCGCTGGCCGGACTCGGTCGTGTCCTCGCCCTGGAGCAGCCCGCCCGCTGGGGCGGCCTGATCGACCTGCCCGCCGACGGCGCGGGCGCCGACCGGCTCCGCGCCGTGCTCGGCGGATCCGAGGACCAGCTGGCGGTGCGCCCGTCCGGGACGTTCGCCCGCCGCCTGGTGCCCGCGCCCGCGACCGGCGAGGCCGCACCCCGGCCTGGCGCCGGGACCGTGCTCATCACCGGCGGCACCGGCGGGCTCGGCGGGCACGTCGCCCGTTCCTTCGCCGCCGCGGGCGCCGAGCACCTGCTGCTGCTCAGCCGTCGCGGTGCCGACGCGCCCGGCGCCGCCGAGCTGCGCGCCGAACTCGCCGAGCACGGCGCCCGGGTCACCCTCGCCGCCTGCGACGTGGCCGACCGGGACGCGCTGGCCGCCGCCCTCGCCGAGATCCCCGCCGAGCTGCCGCTGCGCACCGTGGTGCACACCGCCGGGGTCGTCGCCGACGGCGTCCTCGACTCGCTCACCCCCGACCGGTTCGCGCAGGTCTGGGGTGCGAAGGTCCGCGCCGCCCAGCACCTCGACGAGCTCACCGCGGACGTCGAGCTCGACGCGTTCGTGCTGTTCTCCTCCACCGCGGGAACCTTCGGCGCCGCGGGCCAGGGCAACTACGCGGCCGCGAACGCCGCCCTGGACGCGCTGGCCGAAGCCCGCCGCGCCGCCGGACGCCCGGCGACCTCGCTCGCCTGGGGCCCGTGGGCCGAAGCGGGCATGGCCGCCGACGCGGACGGCGTGCGGCAGCGGGTGCGCCGCGGCGGGTTCACCCCGATGGAACCGCGCAGCGCGCTCGCCGCCCTGCACCGCGCGCTCGGGCAGCAGGACACCGCGGTCGCCGTCGCCGACATCGACTGGGCGCGGTTCACCGCCGCGTTCCCCGCCGCGCGCGGGTTCGTCGCCGAGATCCCGGCGGTCCGCGAACCGGACCGGCCGGAACCGGCCGCCGCGCCGGACGCGCCGGGGCTGCGGGCCACCCTCGCCGCGCTGCCCGAAGCCGACCGCGCGCCGGCCGTGCTGGACCTGCTGCTCGCCCAGGTCGCCTAC
>NZ_JBEYUS010000059.1:0-41112 GCF_040643635.1 Saccharopolyspora sp. NPDC047091 | reverse complement strand
GAACAAGTGCGGGGCCGTCGTGCCTATCCGTTCCGGATCAGACGGAGACCGTCAGATCACGCACCGCCGGAGAGCTTCTCCCGCAGCGCGGCCAGCTGGGCGTCGCTGGCCAGGGAGCCCGCGTCCTCCTGCTGCTCGGACGAGCCGGAGGACGAGTAGTTCCCGCCGCCCTGCTCGGAACCCGCACCGGAAGCACCCGCGGCAGCGGCCTCGGCGTCGGCCTCGGCGGCCTTCGCGACCTGCTTCATGTGCTGCTCGTAGCGGGACAGCGCGTCGGCGTACTGGCGCTCCCACTCCTCGCGCTGGGTGTCGTAGCCTTCCTGCCACTCCTGGGTCTCCGGGTCGAAGCCCTCGGGGTAGATGTAGTCGCCGTTGTTGTCGTACTCGGCGGCCATACCGTACTGAGTGGGGTCGAACTCGGAGTCCGGCGTGAAGCCCTCGTTCGCCTGCTTCAGCGACAGCGAGATCCGGCGGCGCTCCAGGTCGATGTCGATGACCTTGATCATCACGTCGTCGCCGACCTGGACGACCTGCTCCGGGATCTCCACGTGGCGCTCGGCCAGCTCGGAGATGTGCACCAGGCCCTCGATGCCCTCGTCGACGCGGACGAACGCACCGAACGGAACCAGCTTGGTGACCTTGCCCGGCACGATCTGACCGATCGCGTGGGTGCGGGCGAACTGGCGCCACGGGTCTTCCTGCGTCGCCTTCAGCGACAGCGAGACGCGCTCGCGGTCCATCTCGACGTTGAGGACCTCGACCGTGACCTCCTGGCCGACCTCGACGACCTCGCTCGGGTGGTCGATGTGCTTCCAGGACAGCTCGGAGACGTGCACCAGACCGTCGACGCCACCCAGGTCCACGAACGCACCGAAGTTGACGATCGAGGAGACGACACCCTTGCGGACCTGGCCGTTCTGCAGCTGGTTGAGGAACTCGCTGCGGACCTCGGACTGGGTCTGCTCCAGCCAGGCGCGACGGGACAGGACCACGTTGTTGCGGTTCTTGTCCAGCTCGATGATCTTGGCTTCGAGCTCGCGGCCGACGTAGGGCTGCAGGTCGCGCACGCGGCGCATCTCGACCAGCGACGCGGGCAGGAAGCCGCGCAGGCCGATGTCGAGGATGAGGCCGCCCTTGACGACCTCGATGACGGTGCCCTTGACGGGCTCGTCCTTGTCCTTGAGCTCCTCGATGGTGCCCCAGGCGCGCTCGTACTGGGCGCGCTTCTTGGACAGGATCAGCCGGCCTTCCTTGTCCTCCTTCTGGAGGACGAGGGCCTCGACGAAGTCGCCGACGGTGACGACCTCGGCCGGGTCGACATCGTGCTTGATGGACAGCTCCCGGGACGGGATGACGCCCTCGGTCTTGTAACCGATGTCAAGCAGCACCTCGTCGCGGTCGACCTTGACGATGGTGCCCTCAACGATGTCGCCGTCGTTGAAGTACTTGATGGTTAGGTCGACGGCGGCGAGGAAGTCCTCCTCCGTCCCGACGTCGTTGACCGCGACCTGCGGCTTGGTGGCGGTGGTCGGAACGGTGGTGGTGTCGGTGGACATCAGGTGGGTTGCTCCGGTACGGATAGTTTGTCGGTTGCCTGCGGTTGTCCCCCGCATCGGCCGGCGCGGGACCCGGGCTGGCAGACCTACCAGCACGCATCCGCGCTACGACCCGCTGGGGGTTGCACCTTGGATCTTAGCCTCCGGGACCGACACCTCTGCGGGCGGAACCGGCGGAACTGGTCCGTTCGCGCTCGGCCCGGTGGTGTTCGACTCCCGGATCCGGTTCGAGCGGTCACCCGCTGCTTCCCCGGCCTGCGCGGCCTGCCACGTCCTCGGACCCGGCGGAACCGCACCACAGTCGAACGCCGGGCCTCCCGTCGTTAATCCCGATCGGGGTGCGCAACCTGCCGGGAAGCTCGGCTCCGGCGACGGCGGTCGGCGGAGCCGACCGGCGGAGCCGGTCCCGGGCGTCTTTCCCCAGCCTGCATGCACGGACACGTTAAGACCCACGGCGCGGGCGGTATCGTACGCGTTCGCGCGATCGCGGAGCAAACCACTTGTCGGCGAAACACCGAACCACAGGACTTCTCATGCCGCACGACGATTCGGCCGCCCCCGAAATTTCACCTGACCCAGCGACAGAAGACCAGCCGGACGGCGGTTTCGCGCACGCCTCCGCCGAGCTGGCGCTGGGCACTCTGGGTGTGAGCAAGCGCACTGCCGACGCCGCAGAGTCCCGCCGGGCGAGCCGGCTGTGGTGGGACGCCGACGCCGACGACTACGCGGCCGAGCACGGCGAGTTTCTCGGCACCAGCGACTTCGTCTGGTGCCCCGAGCGGGTGCGGGAGGCCGACGCCCGGCTGCTCGGCGACGTCACCGGCAAGCGGGTGCTGGAGGTCGGGGCGGGTTCCGCGCCCTGCTCGCGCTGGCTGGCCGCGCAGGGCGCGCACCCGGTGGCGCTGGACATCTCCGCCGGGATGCTGCGGCACGCGCGGCGCGGCGCCGCCGACAGCGGCATCGAGGTGCCACTGGTGCAGGCGAGCGCCGACGCGCTGCCGTTCGCCGCGGACAGCTTCGACCTGGCGTGCTCCGCGTTCGGCGGCGTGCCGTTCGTGGCCGACGTCGGCGCGGTCTTCCGCGAGGTCGTGCGCGTGGTGCGCCCCGGTGGGCGCTGGGTGTTCTCGGTGACGCACCCGATGCGCTGGATCTTCCCGGACGACCCCGGCCCGGGCGGGCTCACCGTCGCGCAGTCCTACTTCGACCGGACGCCGTACGTGGAGATCGACGGGGACGGGCGCGCCACCTACGTGGAGCACCACCGGACGCTCGGCGACTACGTGCGAGAGCTGAACGCGGCGGGCCTGCGGCTGCTGGACGTCATCGAGCCGGAGTGGCCCGCGGGCGCCACGCACACCTGGGGGCAGTGGAGCGGCCTGCGCGGCAAGCTCTTCCCCGGCACCTCGATCTTCTGCTGCGAACTGGCCTGAACCCCGCAGGCGGTGCGCCGTTCGGGCGCGGTGATCGTCGCGAGCTGCCAGAATCCTGATCACCCGGCGGCTAGGCGAAGGGGTGACGGCGCACATGGGTGACGCGCAGGACCTGCTCGACCGGCAGTGCGCGCGGTTCGCCGCGCTGGACCACCGGCTGCCGGAGCGGTACCTGCTGCCGAAGGGCGATCCGCTGCTGGCGCGGCTGCCGGACGGGACGGCGGTCGCCGGGCTGGTCGCGCACACCCGGAACCCGCCGGGTTCGGCGCAGAGCCTGTGGCAGGCCACCGATTCCTTCGAGCTGTTCCCGCTGCTCGGCGAGCACCCCGGTGCGGGCATGGCCGCGCTGCTGGCGGAGTGGCGGCGCTGGCTGGCCGCGCACGGAGCTCCGGCCGAGGACTCGTCGTGCGTGGTGACCTGGCCGAGCCGGGATGCGGAGGCGTCCCGCGCACTGCTGGACCACGGCTTCGTCCCGCTGTCCTGCCTGGCGATCCGACCGCCCGCGCCGCCCGCGGCACTAGATACGAAACTCTCTGGTACCGTAAACCTGCGCCGCGCCGAACCGGCCGATCTGGACTCCGTGGTCGAGCTCGCCATCGCCGAGCACGCCTACGCCGCCCTCGTCGGCGCCTCGGTGCACCGCCCTCGGACCGCCGAGCTCAAGCGCAACGCCGCGCGCCTGCGGCTCGCCGCGGGCAACGGTCCCGGCGGCGACCCGGTGTGGCTGGCCGAACAGGACGGCACACCGGTCGCACTCGCCGAGTGCGGCTGGATCGACCCCGACCGCCACTCCGGCGGCCACCGGCTCCGATCCGGCAGGTGGGCCTACGTGAACTGCGTGTCGGTGCACGAACGGGCCCGCGGCGGCGGCGTGGGACAGCGGCTGATGGCCGAAGCGCACGCGGAGTTCGCGCGCGCCGGGGTCGTCGGCAGCTTCCTGTACTACAACCCGCCCAACCCGCTGTCGTCGGTGTTCTGGCCCCGCCAGGGCTACCGGCCGCTGTGGACGATGTGGGAGGTGCGCCCGGCAACGGCGCTGCGCTGACCCCCACCGCTGTGAAGGAGTCGAGACGACGCGTGGAGATCGTCGCTGACGCAGTCGAGGTCACCGGGGCGCACAGCACGCTGCTCGCCCCCACCTCGCTGCACGTGAACAGCGGAGACCTGCTGGTGGTCACCGGAGAACCCCACTCCGGCCACACCGCCCTGGCCCTCGCCCTGTCCGGCCGGCTCAAGCCGAGCCGGGGCCGCGTCCTCGTCGACGGCGCCGACGACCCGAAGGCGCTGCGCCGCCGGGTCGCCATCGTCGACGGCCCGGAGATCACCGAACCCGAACCGAGCGTTCCCGTGCGCACCGCGGTCGCCGAAGGCCTCAGCATCGCGGGCCGCCGCTCCGGCCGCGCCGCCGTCCGGACCTGGCTCGCCGCGCACGACCTCGCCGAGCACGCCGACACCCGCGTGGAGAACCTGCCCGCCACCGAGCGGACCCGGCTGCTCGTCGACCTCGCGTGCGCGGCGAAGCACACCGACGCGCTGGTGCTCGACACGCCCGACCGGCACGGCGGCGACCCGAGTTCCTGGTTCGCGCTGGCGAAGCGGGAGGCCCGCAGGCAGCGCGCGGTCGTCGTGCTCTGCTCGCCGCACACCGCCGACCGGCTCGCCGTCCCCCATGCCCGAGTGGGCGCGGACAACCGCGCCGAAGAAGGTGCCCGATGACCACGTTCCGCCTCGCCCTCACCGAACTGCGCAGGCTCACCTCCGGCAAGCTGCCGCGGCTCGCGCTGGTCGCCATCACGCTGGTGCCGCTGCTGTACGGGGCGATGTACCTGTACGCGAACTGGGACCCGTACAACCGGCTCGGCGACGTCCCCGCGGCCGTCGTCATCGACGACGCGGGCGCCACCCGCGAGGACGGCAGCAGGCTGGACGCCGGGGACAAGGTCTACGACGAGCTGGCCGACTCCGGCTCGTTCGACTGGCAGCGCACCGGGGCCGAGGACGCCGAGCAGGGCGTCGCCCAGGGCCGCTACACGTTCGCGCTCGTCGTGCCGCGCGACTTCTCCGCGGCGCTGATGTCGCCCGGCGACTTCGAGCCCCGGCAGGCGCAGCTGCGGCTGGTCACCAACGACACCAACAACTACTTGATCTCCACGATCGCCGACAAGGTCGCAGGCGAGGTGCGCAAGGCCGTCGCCGCCGACGCGGGCACCGAGGCCGCCGACCAGCTGCTGCTCGGTTACGGCACGGTGCACGACAAGACGCTGGAGGCCGCTGACGGCGCGGGGAAGCTCGCGGACGGCGCCGGACGGCTGCAGGACGGGCTCGGCACCGCCGAGGAAGGCACCGGGCAGCTGTCCTCCGGCGCGCACCAGCTCCTCGACGGGCAGCGACAGCTGCTGGACGGCTCCGGCAGGCTCGCCGACGGGACCGGGCGGCTCGCCGACGGCGCCCAGCAGCTGCGCGGCGGGCTCCAGCAGCTGCAGGAGCGCACCGCACCGCTGCCCGAGCAGTCCGCGAAGCTCGCCGACGGCGCCGAGCAGGTGGCCCAGGGCAACGAGAAGCTCGCCGACACCGCGGGCAGGCTCGGCGACGTCTCGCAGGGCTTCGTCGACGACCTGGACCAGACCAAGAGCCGCATCGCCGAACAGCTGCGCGCCACCGGCGCCGACGAGGAGACCGTGCAGCGGGTGCTCGCCCACCTCGACGAGCTGAACCAGCCCATCACCGACGCCAACGACAAGGTGCAGGCCCAGATCGGGCAGATCGACAAGCTCGCCGACGGCTCGCGGCAGGTCGCCGACGGCAACCGGCAGCTGGCCGACTCCACGCCCGCGCTGACCGGTGCGATCGGGCAGCTCAACGACGGCGCAGGCACCCTCGTCGGCGGCATCGGCGAACTCGACTCCGGCGCCCGGCAGCTGCACCAGGGCGAGCAGCAGGCCGTCGCCGGCACCGAGAAGCTCACCGACGGCGCCGACCGGCTCGCCGACGGATCGCACCAGCTCGCCGACGGCTCCGGGCAGCTCGTCGACGGCTCGCACACGCTCGCCGACTCGCTCGGCAAGGGTGCCCAGGACATCCCCGACCTGGACGACGCCACCCGGGAGAACACCGCTCGCACCATCGGTGACCCGGTCGCGGTGAACAACGACGCCCAGGTCAAGGCCGCCACCTACGGCGCGGGGCTCGCCCCGTTCTTCATGGGCCTGGCGCTGTGGATCGGCGGGTTTGTGCTGTTCCTGATCATGCGGCCGCTGTCGCAGCGCGCGCTGGCCTCCGGGGTGGCGCCGTGGAAGATCGCGGTCGGCGGGTGGCTGCCCGCCGGGATCGTCGGCATCGCGCAGGCGGTGCTGCTGTACCTGGTCGTGGTGTTCGGGGTCGGGGTGAGCCCGGCGCACCCGTGGCTGACGCTCGGGTTCCTGGTGCTGACCTCGTTCGCGTTCACCGCCGTGGTGCACGCGCTGAACGCGGCGTTCGGACCGAAGGGCAAGTTCATCGCGCTGATCGTGCTGGTGCTGCAGCTGGTCACCGCGGGCGGCACGTTCCCGTGGCAGACCATTCCGGCACCGCTGCACCCGCTGCACCAGGTGCTGCCGCTGAGCTACGTGGTCACCGCGCTGCGGCACCTGCTCTACGGCGGGCCGGGGCTGGAGGCCGCGGGCACGTCCGCGCTGGTGCTGATCGCCTACCTGGTGGCGGGGCTGCTGCTGAGCACGATCGCGGCCTCGCGCCAGCGGGTGTGGACGCCGGGTCGGTTGAAGCCGGAGCTGTCGTTGTGACCCGAGGATGAGCGGAGGGGCCGTCGAGCGGTGTGCTCGACGGCCCCTCCGACGTTCCGGTGCTCACTCCGCGTCGGGAGCGGCCTCCGCTTCTTCGTCGTACCGGGCGACCTCGATCAGATTGCCGTCGGGGTCGCGCAGGTACAGCGAGGTGATCGGCCCGAACGTACCGGTGCGGCCGACCGGCCCCTCCTCGATGCGCACGTCGTTGGCCCGCAGGTGCTCCTGCACTTCGCTGATGGGCTGCTCGGTGACGAAGCACAGGTTGGCCGAGCCGGGCACCGGGTGCGTCGCGGTGGGCTCGACCAGCTCGCTGGCGGCGTGCAGCTTGATGGTCTGCTGCCCGAAGCTCACCGCGCGCCGGTCACCGGGGAAGGTCACCGTGCGCATCCCGAGGATGCGCTCGTAGAACTCTGCCGCCCGATCGACATCGGCCACGGTGAGCACCAAGTGGTCCACTCTGTCGATGTTGATCATTTTCCTCCTCCGGGACCTCCGCCCCGGGTCCGCCGTGCGCACCGCGCGCCGGCTCGTCGGCATCCGCTTTCCGCGAAGTAGGCAGGCTATCCCGGCTATCACCCGAAAGGTCCAACAGGGGGCCCGCCGCGTTCACGTTCCGGCCATCTCAGTGGCTGGGACTACCGCGGCGCCGGAGAACGCAGGTTTCGTGATCGAGCCGCAATCTCCGCAGCTCGGAGACCATGTCCTCGGCATATGCCAACCTCGAGTGTGCCGTCCGCCATACGACGAACGGTGCACCCGCCGTGTACTCAGTGTGCCGCCGAATCCCAGGAACGGCCCGCGCCGACCGACACTTCCAGCGGCACCTCGAGCGGGTAGGCCGCGCCCATCTGCTCGCGCACGATCCGCTCCACCTCGGCGCGTTCCCCGTCGACCAGCTCGATGATCAGTTCGTCGTGCACCTGCAGCAGCATCCGCGACCGCAGGCCCGCCTCCGCGAGGGAGCGGTGCACGCCCAGCATCGCCACCTTGATGATGTCGGCGGCGCTGCCCTGGATGGGCGCGTTCAACGCCATCCGCTCCGCCATCTCGCGGCGCTGCCGGTTGTCGCTGAGCAGGTCCGGCAGGTAGCGGCGGCGACCGAGGATCGTCGAGGTGTAGCCGTCCTCCCGCGCCTGCGACACCACCTCGTGCAGGTAGTCCCGCACCCGGCCGAAGCGGGCGAAGTAGGCGTCCATCTGCGCCTTCGCGTCCTCCGCGGAGATCCGCAGCTGCTGGGCCAGCCCGAACGCGGACAGCCCGTACGCCAGCCCGTAGGACATGGCCTTCACCCGGCGCCGCAGCTCCTGGTCCACCTCGCCGATCGGCACCCCGAACGCCTGCGAGGCCACGAAGTTGTGCAGGTCCTCACCGGAGCGGAACGCCTCGATGAGCCCTTCGTCGCCGGACAGGTGCGCCATGATGCGCATCTCGATCTGGCTGTAGTCGGCGGTCAGCAGCTCCGAATAGCCGGAGCCGACGACGAACACCTCGCGGATCCGGCGCCCTTCCTCGGTGCGGATCGGGATGTTCTGCAGGTTCGGATCGGTGGAGGACAACCGGCCGGTGGCGGCGATGGTCTGGTTCAGCGTGGTGTGGATGCGCCCGTCGTCGGCGACGGACTTCACCAGGCCTTCCACCGTGGTCTTGAGCCGGGTGGCGTCGCGGTGCTCCAGCAGGTGCTGCAGGAACGGGTGCTGGGTCTTCTCGAACAGGCCCTGCAGCGCGTCGGCGTCGGTGGTGTAGCCGGTCTTGGTGCGCTTCGTCTTCGGCATGCCCAGCTCGTCGAACAGCACCACCTGCAGCTGCTTCGGCGACCCGAGGTTGATCTCCTTGCCGATGACGTCGTAGGCCTCCTGCGCGGCCTGCTTGACGCGGCCCGCGAAGTGCGCGCCGAGCTCGTCGAGCAGGTCGGAGTCGACGGCGATGCCCGCGGCCTCCAGCTCGTCGATGACGGCCAGCAGCGGCAGCTCCAGGTCGGTGAGCAGGCCGCGGCTGTCGATGCGCCCCAGCTCGGCGTCCAGCGCGTCCGCGAGCTCGCCGACCGCGCGGGCCTTCACGAGTTCGGCGTTGGCGGCGTCGGCCTTGTCCTGCTCCTCGTCGGCGAGCAGCGACAGCTGGCCGTCGCCGCCCTCGTCCTCGGCGCGCAGCTCCCGCTGCAGGTAGCGCACCACCAGGTCGGGCAGGTCGAAGGAGCGCTGCCCCGGGCGCACCAGGTAGGCGGCGAGCGCGGTGTCGCTGGTCAGCCCGGCGAGCGCCCAGCCGCGGCCGCGCAGCGCGTGCAGCGGGCCCTTCACGTCGTGGGCGGCCTTCGGCAGCGCCGGGTCGGCCAGCCACTCCCCCAGCGCCTTGTCGTCGTCCGCGTTGAGCTCGGTGACGTCCACGTACGCCCCGGCGCCGTCGGCGTCGACCAGCGCGATGCCCGCCAGGTCACCGGCACCGGTCGTCCAAGTCCCGCTGAACGCGAGCCCGACGCGGCGGCCGTCCCGGGCGTGCTCGTCGAGCCAGCCGGCGAGCGCACCGGTCTCCAGCGCGCCGCCGGTCACCTCGAACCCGTCCTCCACCTCGGGTTCCGCGGCGGACAGCGTGGCGAACAGCCGTTCCCGCAGCACCCGGAACTCGAGGTCGTCGAACAGCTTGTGCACCGCGTCCCGGTCCCACTGCGCGACCACCAGGTCGGCCGGGGTGACGCCCAGCGGCACGTCGTGCTCCAGCTGCGTCAGCTCCCGGTTCAGCTGCACCGAGGCCAGGTTCGCCCGCAGCGCCTCGCCCGCCTTGCCCTTCACCTCGTCGGCGCGGTCGATGAGCCCCGCCAGCGACCCGAACTGCTGGATCCACTTGGTGACGGTCTTCTCGCCGACGCCCGGGATCTTCGGCAGGTTGTCCGAGGGGTCGCCGCGCAGCGCCGCGAAGTCCGGGTACTGCTCGGGCGAGAGGCCGTACTTGTCCTCGACGGCCTGCGGCGTGAACCGGGTGAGCTCGGAAACGCCCTTCGTCGGGTACAGCACGGTGACCGCGTCGGTGACCAGCTGCAGCGCATCGCGGTCGCCGGTGCAGATGGCGACCGAGAAGCCTTCGCCGGTGGCCTGCGTGGTGAGCGTCGCGATGACGTCGTCGGCCTCGTAGTTGTCCTTGCTCAGCACCGGCACCGACAGCGCGCCCAGCACGTCCTGGATCAGGCTGACCTGGCCCTTGAACTCGTCGGGGCTGGCGCTGCGGTTCGCCTTGTACTCGGCGAACTTCTCGCTGCGGAAGGTCTTGCGGGACACGTCGAACGCGACCGCGAAGTGGGTCGGCTGCTCGTCGCGCAGCAGGTTGATCAGCATCGAGGTGAAGCCGTAGACCGCGTTCGTGTGCTGGCCCGTGCCGGTCTGGAAGTTCTCCTTCGGCAGGGCGTAGAACGCTCGGTAGGCCATCGAATGGCCGTCGATCAACAGCAGGCGTCGGTCTTCGGGAGCCATCACGTCGCGGGAGTCTAGGCTGACCCACCGACAGCACGTGCGGCGAGGCACGAGGAGGGGTGGACCGTGACGGCGACCGAGAACGAGCAGCCCGCGAAGGATTCGATGGCAGCGGTGCTGAACCCGGAGCCGGGCCAGTTGCAGCACCGGATGGGCATCGAATACCTCGAATACTCACCTGAACGTGTGGTCGCGACGATGCCGGTCGAGGGCAACAAGCAGCCCTACGGACTGCTGCACGGGGGCGCGAACGCGGTGCTGGCCGAATCGGTCGGTTCCATCGCCTCGGCGCTGCACGCGGGAGAAGGCCGGATCGCGGTGGGGCTGGAGCTGTCCTGCACGCACCACCGCTCGGCCACGGAAGGCCGCGTCACCGGCGTCGCCACCCCGCTGCACCGGGGTCGCAGCACGGCGACCTACGAGATCGTCATCACCGATGAGCAGGACAGGCGCACCTGCACGGCACGCCTGACCTGCGTCATCCGCGATCAGCCCGCGGGCTGAGTCACTCCAGGTTCTCGAGCACCGCTTGGGCCACGGCCTTCATCGTGGTCCGGCGGTCCATGGCGGTCCGCTGCAGCCAGCGGAACGACTCGGGTTCGGAGAGGTTGTGCTTGCTCATCAGCAGGCCCTTGGCGCGCTCGATCGTCTTGCGCGCCTCGAGGCGCTCGCTGAGGTCGGCGACCTCGGCCTCCAGCGCCTGCACCTCGGTGAAGCGGGACACGGCCAGCTCGACCGCGGGCACCAGGTCGCGCTTCGCGAACGGCTTGACCAGGTAGGCCATCGCCCCCGCGTCGCGCGCCCGCTCCACCAGGTCGCGCTGGCTGAACGCGGTCAGGATCACCACGGGCGCGATGCGCTCGCCCGCGATGTTCGACGCCGCCTCGATGCCGTCCATCTTCGGCATCTTGATGTCCAGGATCACCAGATCGGGCCGCAGTTCCTCGGCCAGCCGCACGGCCTCTTGCCCGTCCCCGGCCTCACCGACGACCTGGTACCCCTCTTCTTTGAGCATCTCCACCAGGTCGAGCCTGATCAACGCCTCGTCCTCGGCCACGAGTACGCGACGTTCGACGGGCTTGGCCTCGCTTGGGTCCTCGGCAGCCGGCGTGGTCACCGGGTCCTCCTGGGGTAGTTCTGACACGGTCCAGTGCGGTCCCGCACCGGGAAAAACCAGCTTACCGGCCAGGCCCTCCAGCTGAGATGACCAGGGAGGGTGACCATCCCGACACCCGTTTCCGGCAGGTCACATCGGCGCGACGCCCAGGTGGCCGACAGGGCCGCGAGCCGGGCGGCACCGGCGAACGGGACCGACCTCAGCCGGCGGCGGATTCCAGGTGTTCGGCGAGGTTCGCCAGCGACGACTCCAGCCCCGCCACGTGGTCCGCCGCGGAGATGCCCTCCGGCACGCCCTCCGCCCGGACCTCCACCCGAGTGCCGCCACCGACCGCGGCGACCGACCAGGTCATCGTCATCGTCCCCGCGAACGCCGGATCGTCCGAGTCGAACTCGACCTCCTGCACCACGCGCTCCCCCGGCACCAGCGCCGCGAACCGGGCCTCCACCACGTCGGAGTCCGCAGTCGCCTTCCCCGGCGAGCCGGTCGCGTCGACGTAGCTCAACACCATCCGGTACGACCCACCCGGACGGGCGTCGAACCGCTCGAACCGTCCGCACATCCCCGCCGGCGGCAGCCACGCGGCGAGCGCCACCGGATCCACCAGCGCCGCGTACACCCGCCACACCTCGGCGGCGACCACCCGCCCAGCCACATCGACCCGCACCATCCCTGGAGGGTAGGCAGGCGCCACGACAGCCGCGCAGAGCTCGTCCGGCCGAGTCCACACCGAACCCCGCCGAGCACCCCTTCCCAGCCCGGTGATCACCCGTCCGGTAAGCTCGACCCCGCTCGGCCCCCGTAGCCCAATCGGCAGAGGCGGCGGACTCAAAATCCGTACAGTGTCAGTTCGACTCTGACCGGGGGCACTACCGCTCACCAGCGGAAACACTCCGAACTCTGGATCATGGTTCGGTCTGCTGAAGTGTGACCTCGGGGACGAGCGCGCTCAACGCCACGATGCTGCGCGCTCAGAGTCCCGCGAGCGCGGCCGGATCGAGGAGCGAGCCACTGGCTTCCGGGTGGTCGTGTACGCGGGCGTCGATCCGGTCACCGGCAAGCGGGTCCACCTACGCGAGACGATCAAGGGCACGACCGACGCCGCGCGCAAGCGCGCCGAGAAGGCCCTGACGAAGTTGCTCAACCAGGTCAACGAGCAGAACTCAGCACCGTCGACCGTCGCGCTCTCCTACGCGCTGAGCGAGTGGCTGCGCGCCAGCGAACTGGAAGAGAGCACGCGCCACACGTACGAGGGCTACATCCGGCGCACCATCCTCCCCGTGCTCGGCGAGACAGCGGTCAACAAGATCAGTGCGCGGATGCTGGAGAGCTTCTACAGCGAACTCCGGCACTGCCGCGCCCGCGGCTCTCGGAGCGGCCCGCTGCCGGCCGCCGAGGTCACCGACGCGCTGCTCGACCTCGACGCCGCCGTGTTCCGCACCGACAGCACACCAGGGCACCGGCTCGCGGCCCGACGCGGTGCCGGACCGACGAGGCGGATCCGAGTCGCGGGTCGACGTGGCGAGTGCTGAACCGGAGCGGTGGACAGCACATGGCGGCTCGGGCCTGCACGTCACCCGGTGACGTACACGATGCTGTCAGTTGACGTTTCCAAAGTAGGGGTCAACAGGATCCTTTCGGCTAATGCGTCGGCGGCCTGTCCTCCGCAGACTTCGGGAAACACGTTGCACCACCGGAAGGTTTCCCATCATGAACGGTCGCGCCCGTCGTGACGTTGCCACCACGACATCGAGCACCGCATGAAGGAAGCGATACTCGACGTCCTGACCACGTTCCTCGGCTCGCCGTGGTTGTACGTCGCCCTGTTCTCCCTCTCGGCGATCGACGGCTTCTTCCCCGTGGTACCCAGCGAGAGCCTCGTCATCACGGCTGGCGTGTTCGCCGCGAACGGGACGACGAACCTCGCCCTGGTCATCGCCGTGTCGGCGGCGGGTGCCGTCCTCGGCGACCACGTCTCGTACTTCGTCGGGCGGTTCGCCGGGGCCAAGCTGCTCACGCACCTCCGGACCGCCCCCCGACGCCAAGCCGCGTTCGACTGGGCCAGCGGCACGCTCGCGGAGCGCGGCGGGTTGATCCTCGTCATCGCCCGGTACATCCCCGGCGGCCGCACCGTCACCACGCTGACCGTCGGGATGGTCGGTTATCCGCTGTGCCGCTTCACCTGCTTCGACCTGCTCGCGGGCGCGAGCTGGGGTGTCTATTCAGGACTGATCGGTTACTTGGGCGGCATCGCCTTCGAGCGCAACCCGATCCTGGGTCTGCTGTTCGGCTTGGGGCTCGCCCTGTCGGTCACGGTCCTGGCCGAGGCAGGACGGTGGCTCTACCGGCGCCGCGGCCCCGAGTCGGACGAAGCGGCACCCGAGAACTCCGACCCGGTCACGTCCTCCCGGTGAAATCAGTCCAAACCCGCGTCGTGCACCAGGATCGCCGCCTGGACCCGGTTGCGGAAGCCGAGCTTGGACAGCGACCGACTCACGTGCGCCTTCACGGTCGCCTCGCTCATGAACAGCTCCCGGGCGATCTCGGCGTTCGACAGCCCTCGCGCCACAGCGCGGATCACGTCGTGTTCACGGGCCGTGAGCACGTCCAGTCGCCGGCGGAACTTCTCGACCTCCGACTGTTCGGTTTCGGCGAAGGTCGTCAGCAGCCTCTTGGTCACCGTGGGCGAGAGCATCGCGCTCCCGGCCGCGACGGTGCGCACCGCACCGAGCAGGTCCCGAGGCTCGGTGTCCTTGAGCAGGAATCCGACAGCGCCCGCGCGCAGGGCCCGGTGCACGTAGTCGTCCAGGGCGAAGGTCGTGAGCATGATGATCTTGGGCGGATCGGCGCGCCGCTGGAGTTCCTCCGACGCGGCGAGTCCGTCCATGGTCGGCATGCGGACGTCCATGAGCACGACGTCCGGCCGGTGCCTGGCGACGGCATCCACGGCTTCCCTGCCGTCACCGGCCTCGCCGACCACCTCGACGTCCTCGGCCGGATTGAGGATCAAGCGCAGGCCGGTACGCACCAGCGTCTCGTCGTCGACGAGCAGGACCCGAATCACGCAACCCCCTCAGCCACTTCGCCCCGCGCGGAATTCCGAACACCGAGGGTAGCCCGTCGCGTGCGCAGCGAGGCCACCTCGGCATCATCCCATCCACGCCCCGAACCCGATCCTTCCATCTGACGCCATCCGCTCGCCCAGCCCTGGCCGATCCGACGACACAGCACGGAGATTCCATGATCACGGTGCACGACGTGACGAAGCGTTACGGGAGCACGACCGCTGTCCGAGACCTGACCTTCGAGGTGAGTCCAGGGCAGGTCACCGGGTTCCTCGGCCCGAACGGGGCCGGTAAGTCAACCACCATGCGGATGATCCTCGGCTTGGACCGGCCGACTTCCGGCGAGACTCGGATCAACGGCAGCACCTACGCGGCGCTACGCGATCCGCTGCGCGAGGTGGGAGCGCTGCTCGACGCACGCGCGTTGCACCCGCGCCGGTCCGCACGCGACCACCTGCTCGCGATGGCGCGGAGCAACGCCATCCCGGCCGGTCGCGTCGACGAGGTGCTCGACACCGTCGGCCTCACCGGGGTGGCCTCCCGGCACGCCGGGACGTTCTCACTCGGCATGGGCCAGCGGCTGGGGATCGCCGCGGCACTGCTGGGCGACCCGCACACCGTGCTGTTCGACGAACCCGTCAACGGGCTCGACCCCGACGGCGTGCGCTGGGTGCGCGGCCTCGCGCGCTCGCTGGCCGCCGAAGGGCGCACCGTGTTCGTCTCCAGCCACCTCATGAGCGAGATGCAACTGACAGCGGATCAACTGATCATCATCGGCCGGGGCCGGTTGATCGCGAACGCACCGATCGACGAGGTCATCAGCTCCACCGAGGAGGAAGCCGCGTTCGTCCGGACCGGAGACGGCGCGGACCGCACCGTCCTGCGCGAGCACCTCGACGCCGCCGGGTTCACGTGCGAGGACGAGGACGACGGGGTGCTCGTGCGCGGTGCCACCACCGGTGACGTCGGCGACCTGGCGCACGAACTCGGAGTGCGGCTGCACGAGCTGCGGTCGGTCACTCCGTCCCTTGAGGACGCGTACATGCGTCTGACCGAAGGCGACGTCGAGTACAACGCGCCGGAATCCGGCCTTGACGCGGAAGTGCGGAGCTGACCATGACCGACACCACCTCGCCTCGCTCGGCCGCCCCCGGCCGCCGCAGCGCGCTCGCTGGTCCCGCGTCGGAGTGGACCAAGCTCCGCTCGGTGCGCTCGACCTGGATCTCCCTCGGCACCTCGCTGGCCCTGGTCGTGTTCTACAGCGTCGTGCTCGGCCTGTCGGTGCGGTCGCTCGCGTCCGCCGGAGGCGCCGAGAACGGCGCGACGTCCGCATTGGACAACGCGACCGTCGGCGTGCTCTACGGTGGACAGTTCGCCCTGCTCACCCTGGCCGCGATGACGATCACTTCGGAGTACGCCACCGGCAGCATTCTCACGACGTTGCAGTGCCAGCCCCGCCGCGGACGGATGCTGATGGCCAAATGCGCCGTGCTGGCACCGGTGTTGCTGGTGTGGGGCATCGTGCTCGGGCTTGCCGGAACGGCGGTCGCGACGCTCGCGCTCGGTGAGTTCGCCGACGCCGCCGGTGCTGCCGAGTGGCTGACGCGCAGCGTCGCCGTCGGGGTCTACCTCGCCATGGCCGGTGTCCTCGTCACCGGCATCGGCGCAGCCGTCCGCAGCGTGGCGGGGACGCTCGCCGTGTCGGTGCTCGTGCTGCTGATCCTTCCGATGGGTTTGCAGGCCACGCCGATCCCCTGGCTGGCGAAGGCCGCCGAGTACATGCCGGGGCCGGCGGGCATGGTGCTCATGGGCGTCGCCGAGTTCGACGGGTACGCGCCGTCGATCGCCGTGGCGGTCCTGGCCGGATGGGCCGCGCTCGGTTGGTGGGTCGGTTACTCGGTGCTGCGCTTGCGGGATGCCTGACCTGTCAGACCTTGCAGGCCGAGCACCAGATCGCGCACCCGGGTGGCCGGAATCCGGTCGCCCGGACCGACGATGCCGTCCGGGAACGGGTCCGTGGACAGCAGGACCGGGCCGTGCTCGGCCGAGTCGGGGAGCCTGCCGTGCGAGCCTCGCACCCATCGCGGGTCGGTGGGCACCACGTTCATGGCATAGCGCAAACCGACGCGTTTGCGAGCCAGTCCCGTGAGCGCGCGGACCTTCGCCCACCGATCCGCGGGATCGAAGAACAGTTCCGCGGGATCGAACCCCGGCTTCCGGTGGATCTCCACGCCGCGGGCGAAGTCCGGGGCCCGGTCCTCGTCCAGCCAGTAGTAGTACGTGAACCAGGCATCGGGTTCGGCGACGGCGACGAAGTCGCCGGCGCGGTGGTGGTCCAGGCCGTACCGCTGTTGCGCCGAACGGTCGAGCACCTCGTCCACGCCTCCGAGCGCGCGGACGAGGTCACGCACCTTCGGTTGGTCCGACTCGTCGGCGACGTGGACGTGCGCGACCTGGTGGTCGGCGACGGCGAACGCCCGGGATGCCCACGGATCCAGGTACTCCATGCCCTCCTGGGTGTAGACCTCCAGCAGCCCTTCCGCACGCAGGGCGCGGTTGATGTCGACGGGCTGCTGGACCGGGGTGATGCCGTACTCGCTCAACGCCACCACCGTCACCCCGGATTCCTGCGCTTCGCGCAGCAACGGCGCCAGTTCGACGTCCACGTCCCGGGCCGCCGCGACCGCTTCCGGCGAGTCGGGGCCGAACCGCTGAAGGTCGTAGTCCAAGTGCGGCACGTACACCAGTTGCAGATCGGGCCGATGGTGCGCCAGCACGTGGCGGGCCGCGCCCACGATCCACCGGGTCGAGCGCAGGGACGCCGTCGGCCCCCAGTAGTGGAACAGCGGGAAGGGGCCGAACCGCTCGGTCAGCTCGTCGTGCAGGCTCGGCGGGCGCGTGTAGCAGTCCGGTGACTTGCGCCCGTCGGCGTGGTAGACCGGGCGCGGGGTCACCGTGAGGTCCGTGGACGCGCCCATCGCGTACCACCAGCACAGGTTGGCGGCCCGGTAGTCCGGCTGGACCGCCCTCGCCGACTCCCAGAGCTTCTCCCCCGCTACGAGCTTGTTGTGCTGCCGCCACAGATGGATCTCGCCGAGGTCGCCGAAGTACCAGCCGTTGCCGACGATGCCGTGTTCGGCCGGCATCCGCCCCGTCAGGAAGGTCGACTGCGCGCTGCACGTCACGGCGGGAAGCACGGTGCCGAGTTCGGCGCGCGCGCCACGGTTCCCGAGCGCCGCGACGGACGGCATGTGGCGGAGCTGGGCAGGGGTCATCCCCACGATGTCCAGCAGCAGCACGGGTTTCATCGAATCTCCTGTCCACGCGGGAGGACCGGGCCAGGCCGGTGAGCGAGGTTCCGCTCGGACCAGCGCAGTTCAGCGGCTATGCCGTCCACCAGGTCCTGTCGATGACGCTCGGGAAGCACGTTCCAGGTGTACGTCTCGATCTCCCGATGCGGCGTCACACTCCCCGCGCAGGCCATCACGGCATCGAGCGCCTCCTCGATCACCCAGGTCGTCGCGCGCAGCGGCTCGACCGGCTGGCAATGCAGCGGTACGTGGTAGTGCACGCGCCACGGCCCCAGCCCCGGAAGGGTGTCCACCGCGGCGTCGAGGTCATCCTCCTTGGACACCGCGCCGTCCGGCCCGCGCTCTCGGGTCTGGTGCAGGTAGCGCGGTTCCGCGAACTCCGCCAACGACTTCCGCGCCCGCGGGTCAGCAGGGTCCGGGACTTCGAGAGCGGCCGAGACCTGCACCTTGAACACCTGCAAGCCGGCGTCGTAGACCTGGCGCACGGCGCTCTCCGGGTCGGCGTGGGAGACCGCGAGGTGGCAGGTGTCCAAGCACAGCCCCACGACGTCGGGGTCCACGCGGTCCCACATCCACCGCACTGCGTCCGAAACCTCGTCCAGGACGCATCCGGGCTCGGGTTCGATCGCGAGCCGCACCGGACGTCCGCATCGTGACGTTTCCTCCCGGAGCGCGTCCTGGACACGGTCCAACGCCATGCGCGCCCGCTCGCCGTCGGTGTCGGTCCATCCGTCGCGCCAACCCAACGGGAGCGTCGACATACTGCCGTACTCCGCGTCCTCGTCCAACAGTCCACCGAGGACGCGGGCGCAATCGACGGTGTACCGGGTACGACGAGGATCGCCCCAGCACGGCCGGTACACCGAGTGCTTGACCACCGGATCGTGAAAGCCCCGGTACGGGAACGCGTTGAGCGTCTCGACGAACAGCCCGCGCTCGCGCGATGCCCGCTTCAGCCGCGACACGCTGCCGGGATCGGCGGCCAGCGCGGCGGCCACGTCCGCCGAGAGCCACAGCCCGAGCCCGAGCCGATCCAGCCTGGCCCGTTCCCGGATCGGGACCGCGTAGCGATCAAGCTGGTCGAGCAGCCCCGCCAGGTCTTCGGCAGGGTGGACATTGGTGCAGTACGAGAACTCCGTCATGACCGCCCTCCTGCCTCCGCGGTCGCCGCGCGCGCCCCGCGCAGCACCGAGTTGCCCGCGAACTCGACGGGCGTACCGGTGAACGCGGGAAGTTCGTCCAGCAGCAGACGGCCGCTCCGACCGTAGAAGTCGACGGGGTTCGACCACAGCAGCTTGTCCACATCGGACTCGGTGAAACCGGCTTCGAGCATGGCCAGTCCGGCTCGGTACGTCGTCAACGGGTCCGACCGGCCCCAGTCGGCGGCGGAGTTGACCAGCACCCGATCAGTGCCGTACTCCCGGAGCAGCGCCACCAACCGGTGCTCGTCCATCTTCGTGTCCGGGTACAGCGAGAAGCCCATCCAGCACCCCGACTCGGCCACCGGCGCGACGGTCACCTCGTTGAGGTGGTCGACCACGACCTTCTCGGGCGCGATGCCGGACTCCCGTACGACGTCGAGGGTGCGACGTGTCCCCTCCACCTTGTCGCGGTGCGGGGTGTGCACCAGGGCGGGCAGGTCGTGCGCGACCGCCATGCCGAGTTGACGGGCGAACGCCTCGTCCTCCTGCGGCGTCATCGAGTCGTACCCGATCTCCCCGACAGCGACCACCCCGTCCTTCGCGAGGTACCGGGGCAGGACGTCCAGTACCGGCAGGCACCGCGCGTCGTTGGCTTCCTTCGGGTTGAGCGCGATCGTGCAGTGGTGGCGGATCCCGAACTGCGCGGCGCGGAAGCGCTCCCACCCAAGGAGTCCGTCGAAGTAGTCGGTGAAGGACCCGACCGAGGTGCGGGGCTGACCGAGCCAGAACGCGGGCTCGACCAGAGCACGGACGCCGTGGGCGTACATCTCCTCGTAGTCCCGCGTCGTGCGCGAGGTCATGTGGATGTGCGGATCGAAGATGCGCATGAATCGTCCTCGGGTCGTTCGTCGGTCGGTGTGCTGGGAACTCATGGCGTAGGCGTCAGTTCCGGGCGGCCAGCAGCCGGTCGGCGTCCCGGGGAACCGGCCGACCCGCCGCGCGGCGCTCGCGGGCGAAGTCGGTCACCATCCGAGCCAACTCGTCGTCGCGCCTGCGTTCCAGGTCCACCACGGCCGCCAGCGGAATCCCGAGGAACAGGCACTTGAGAACGCCGTGACGCCATGCGGGCTGGTCGAGGTGCCGCGCGGCGAACGAGCCCATCGAGGCCGCGATCAGCGTGCTGTCGTTGGTGCGCAGCGCATCTTCGACGAGCGCGAGCCCCGCGCCGGCGGCCCCGGCCGGGATCACGTGCAAAGCACGGAGGACTCCGCGCCGTTCCGCGCCGTCCCCGTACCGGTACAGCTCGCCGAGTTCGGCGGCGAGAACCTCGGGGGACACGACCGCGGCGAGGGTGGTCAGCATCGCGGTGCGTGCCCGGTCGTCCTCCGTCCCGTGCACCAGTCCCGCCGCGTCGACGTCGGCGCGGATCGGCGCCCGCCCGGCGTGCCGGCCTGCGGCGGGAAAGAGCGCTCGGATCGCCGTGGGATCGGCCCGGATCCGCGCCCGCGCCTGCTCTACCCACGCTCCTGCTCCGGAAGGCTCCCACCTAGGTATGGCCGGTTCCCCGCGCGCTCGGCGCAGCGCCGTGATGGCCCGCCGTGCGACCGCCGGGGCGGCATGGCTGTGCCGTGGCAACTCGACCGCCGCCACCCCGCGGTAGCCGACCTCGTCCAGGGCGGCGAGGGTGCCGGGCAGGTCGAGGTCACCGTCGCCGAATTCGAGGTGCTCGTGCACGCCCGGCAGCATGTCGTCGAGTTGGACGTTGACGAGCAACCCGGCGGCCTGGCGGACGCACGTCGCGGCGTCGACGGGTTCGACCGCGACGCAGTGGCCGACGTCGAGCGTGATGCCCAGGCACTCCGGTGAACCGAGCGCTTCGCGCACGTCGAGCGCCTCGCTCAGCTGCTGGACGAACATCCCCGGCTCGGGTTCGAGCCCCAACGGGACCTCGTTGCGCTCGGCTTCGTCGAGGACCTCGGCGATACCCGCGAGCAGTCGCTCCCGCGCCGGCTCCGGGTCGACGTGCGCTTCCCGGACGCCGGACCAGAACGACACGCTGTCGGCTCCCAGCTCGGCACCGATCCGCACCGCTCGTCGCAGGAACTCCACCCGCGGCTCCGGTTCCGCGCACAGCAGGGTCGGATGGTGCTTGCGGCGGGGGTCCAGCAAGTACCGCGCTCCGGTCTCCACCACGCAGCGCAGGCCCAGTTCCCGCAACCGGGACGCGACCCGAGCCACGTCCCCGGGCAACGTCGGTGCCCACGGGTCCAAGTGGTCGTGGTCGAGGGTGAGCGCCACAGCCGTGTAACCGAGTTCCGCGATCAGCGTCAGCGCATCGTCGAGCCGATGGTTGCTGAAGCCGTTGGTTCCGTAGCCGAGCGCGAACCCGCTCATGTCGGGCTCACCTTCTTGCCGAGCCGCCGTGCGAGCGGCAGCGCCGCCGCGATGACGACGGCGACCGCACCCGCACCACGGCGAGCGACCAGCGCGGACTGCAACGCGATCATGCCGTGGATCCCCGCCGCGGTCGCCGATCGGACTGCGGGAGCGACGGGGCTGCGCACCGCACGCAGTTGGTGACTCCCCACGAAACCGGCATAGACCAGACCCGCTGCCGACGCCTGGACCCGGTGCCGGGCGAACGGTGCGGGCGACGCCACCACGGCCGTTCCCACGGCTACGGTGCCGCCGAGCGCCGCGACGGCGATTCCCCGTGCCGCTCCGTGGACCTCGCCGCGGGACAGCGCGGTGATGCCCACCGTGTGCGCGGCGACGAGTCCGGCCTCGAACGCCGCCGCGCGCGTGCCGGACCAGCCCGCGCCCAGCAGCACGTTCAGCGCGCGACAGGCACCCATGCCGACGGGTGCGGCAGGAGTGTTCTTGAGCACGAGGTCGTATGCGCACACCGTCGCCCCCAACAGCACCGCGACGTGCACCGCGTCCCTGCCTCCGCCGAGCGCCGCGAGCCCGACCCCCGCCGTCAGCAATCCGGTCGCCGCCGCGATCGCGTGCTCTGCGGCGATCTCGCCGGACGGAATCGGGCGTTCGGGCCGTTCCACCGCGTCCTCGTCGCGGTCGGCCCAGTCGTTCAGGACCATCCCCGCCCAGTAGAACGCGGCCGCCGACGCGGGAAGGAGCCAGCGGCGCCCCTGAAAGGACCGCCCGGCGGCCACGGAGCCCACCACCGGATCCGCCCACGCCGTCAACGCCGCGGGCGCCCGGAGCAGCCGTATCCAGCGGCTCACGCGTCCGCCCCCAGCTCCGCGACCCACCGTTCGAACGTGCGCACCTGGTCGGCGAAACCGTGTTCCTCGCCTGCCACCGGATCCTTGAAGAAGCACGCCAGTTCCGCGACGGGGCCGCTGAGTCCGGCGGCGTGCGCGCCCGCGAGCAGGCGGGTCAGATCCAGGACCAGCGGTGCGGCGAGGGCCGAGTCGTAACCGGACCAGGTGAGTTGGAGGCTCATCTCAGCACCGAGGAAACCCTCGAACTGCACGTGGTCCCACGCCACCTTGCGGTCGCCGAGTTCGGGCACGTTGTCGATGTGCAACGGGGCCGTCACGTCCTGCCCCAGCGACGCGCCCAGTCCACGGGACTTGGACGCGAGTTTGGCGGACGCGCGGTCGCTCTCGGCGAGCGTCGCGCCGTCGCCGCCGCCGAGCAGGTTCGTTCCCGACCAGGACCGCACCGCGAGCGCACGCGCGGTGAACATCGGAGCGAGCACCGTGCGCAGCAACGTCTGCCCGGTCTTGCCGTCCGAGCCCGCGTACGGGAGCGCGCGCTGACGCGCGTACTGCTCCAGCGCCGGGAGCCGGATGCCCGGGGACGGCGTGAAGTCCACGTAGGAACACCCGGCGGACAGGGCCGCGTAGGCGTAGAGGGAACTGGGCGGCAACACCGCCCGCCCAGGAGCGGCGAGTGCGTCCCCGAGCGCGGCGAGATCCTCGTGCCCCGGTTCCGGCGACAGCGGTGCCTCCGTCGCGGCCACGTTCACGACCACGACCCGAGCCAGGCCGTGGCGGTCCCGAAACCGGCTGATGTCCGCGGCAAGGCGACGCACTATGTCCTTCTGCGGCTGCGTCGACCGACCCGAGGTGCAGCCGATCGCGATATCTTCGTCCACTTCGGACAGATCGTCCGCGATCAGCGGAACGAGTCGCCCGGGCAGCGATCCGGCGGCGGTGAGCTGCTCGGCGCGCTTGCGCAGCGGCGTGTCGACGACATCGTGTCCGCCGATCGCGATGTCGTTCCACTCCGGCACGTCGGCGGCACCGAAGGTCATACCGTCGGTGACCGATCCGATCGGCGGCACCGCTTGCCGTTGCATCGCGAGCAGACCGCAGATCGCGGTCGTCCCGACCGACCCGCGGGCGCCCACGAGCCACATTCCCACATTCCCGGATCCCCCAGAACCCTGCAACGCCGTTTCCTCCCATGAACCCATTCGCAGCGTCCGCTCCGAACCGCCCGCGGACGCGTCACGGCGATATGTTCGCCTTTCCAGCACAGCAATCAGCTGCGCGCCGCACCACCGCGGCAGATCTGACGATCCTGCCGCATAAAGAAGATCATCCCAGTACCGCACGATTCCCGAGAAGGCGCGCGACACCCACCGGTACCGCGATTCGTGCCAAACCCAACCCTGCCCGGTCGCCCACAACCACGACATCCGCCGAATGCGAGTCAAAATACTCCGAGTGAGGCATCAAGCGCAGATCAGGAGAGCTTGACCTGGCATTTGCAGCGAGCACTTAAAAACCTTGCTCAGGCGGCACGCCGATCGGCTAGTCTCACCCGTGACCTTGATCAAGGCGAGATCGGGGTGCGTTAGGCGCACGGTCGAGCGTCGTGCGCCTGTCCAGCGGACTGGACGAAGATCCTGGGGGGATCAGACTTTCGCATGCATTCGACAGCTTCTTTCGGCGGACCATGGGGAGACGCCGTGAACGGCCCGGGCGACGTTCCAGGGGAACCCTTCTTGGGAATGATCGTCAGCCTGCCGCCCGACAACAGCCGGGAGCGAACTCGTTGCTGCGATCCTGATCAGTCGCGCGCTCGGCGGGACCGGGCCGGCCCGCGCGTTCCGTCGCGCCGCGCGGGGTCGTGCATTCGCGATCGCGGACGTTCCGCCGCGTCCGGTCTTCACCTCCCCGGGAGCGAGACCTGCCGGATCGAGCGGGAAGGAATCATGAGCAGCACCGATCCGTGACACGAGCACATCGTGACCATCACGGAGAATTGGAGGGCAGGCCGGCGTCCGATGCTTCGATCGGGCCTCTGGGGGAGGCCCGCCACGCGCGGAGCGCTGCTTCCAGGACCAAGGGTGGATCAGCTCGTGGAAACCGTTCCACCGACGCCACGAGTGGTCACCGCACGTGAACGACGACCTGGGGGTCATCCATGCTTCGTATCCATTTCTCGGCGGACGATCTCCTCAGAACGAGGATCGCCGTCCCGCGTTCTCCAGTTGCCGAAATCCTCTTCGCCGCCGATCTGCTGTGGCAGCGTCGAGGCGCCGCCGCGTTCGATCCCTGGCGTTACGCGGTTCGCTCCCGGCTGGGGCCGCGAGCACGTCACCTCACCGAGTTGGTGCGTGCCGTGCGGCCGACCTCGGAACTGTTCACCGAACCACAGCCGGATCTCGGACGGGCCGGATGCGTACGCCCCGTGCAGGACGTCCACAAGACCACCGCCGCCGTCCACGAGTTCGGCAGGACCGCCGTGCAGCCTTACTGGCAGCGCCTGTCCGTGCTCCTGGAGATCGAACGCTCGGCTCGCGGGCAGGCCGTTCTCGACGACGGCATCGAAGGACTGCTCCGCAGCCTGCACGCCACGGCGACCTGGGAGCCCCCGTTCCTCCAGATCGCGGGCCGCCCGGCGCGCAAGATCTTCCTCGACTCGGCCGGGCTCGTCATCACGCCGTCGGTCTTCCTGTTCGACCGCCCGACCCTGCTGTTCAGCAGCACCGATCCGCACAGCACCCCCGTCCTGGTGTATCCGGCCCCGCTGGACGTGAACACCAAGCGGTTGTGGGCGCGCAGCACGTCCGGAGGCAAGACGCTCGGCGCCTTGCTCGGGCGCACTCGCGCCGAAGCGCTGCACGCGCTGCTCGACAGCTACACCACCGGCGGGCTCGGGCAACGGCTCGGCATCTCCGCCGCCGCCGCAAGCCAGCACACCTCGGTGCTCCGCAACGCGGGGCTGATCACGACGCGCAGGCAGAAGAACGCGGTGTCGCACTCACTCACACCGCTCGGACTCGCACTGCTGAACGGGGACGGCTTCGCCGAGCAGCAGACGTGACCGCGGTGGGGAACGAGCCGCCCACGATGACCACCACGACAGGCAGCCCAGGAGTTCAACCGTGTCCCAGCCCGCCATCGAGGCCCACCACCTCACCAAGACGTTCGGTGCCGTCACCGCGCTCGACGACGTGTGCCTGTCGGTCGACCAAGGCACCGTTCTCGGCATGCTCGGCCACAACGGTGCGGGAAAGACCACTCTGGTCAACATCCTGAGCACCCTGCTCCCGCCGAGCAGCGGGACCGCGCGGGTCGCCGGGTTCGACGTCACCCGGTACCGGGCGAAGGTCTGCGCCCGCATCGGATTGACCGGCCAGTTCGCCTCCGTCGACGAGCAGCTGTCGGGCGTGGACAATCTCGTGCTCATCGGCAGGCTGCTCGGTGCCCGCAAGGCCGAGGCCCGTCGACGCGCCGCCGAACTCCTCGACGTCTTCGACCTGACCGGGGCCGCCACCCGCCTCGCGAGCACCTATTCCGGTGGGATGCGGCGACGGCTCGACCTCGCGGCGAGCCTGGTCGGCGATCCGGACGTCATCTTCCTCGACGAACCCACCACTGGCCTCGACCCGACCAGTCGGCTGGGGATGTGGGAGATCGTCGAGGCGTTGGTGGAACGGGGTACGACCGTGCTGCTGACCACCCAGTACCTCAACGAGGCCGATCGCCTCGCGGACTCGATCGCCGTGCTGTCCCAGGGCAGGGTCGTCGCGGCGGGCACGCCCAGCGAGCTCAAGGCGGAAGTCGGTCAACGCAGCGTCACCACGACGCTGTCCGACCCCGCCGACGCCGACACCGCGTTGCGTGCGCTCACGTCGGCCGGGCTTCCTTCGGACTACGACGCGGAACGGCACCAGATCACGACCTCCGTCACCACTTCCCGCGAACTCGGGGCGGTCGTGCGGGCGCTGGACGAAGCCCAGGTCGAGGTCGCCGCGCTCGGGCTCGGGGAACCGACCCTCGACGACGTATACCTCGCGCACCACCGTGCGACCGAACGGGTACAGCCAGTGGGAGTCCCCTCATGACCACGACCACCGACACCCCCACGCGCCAGTGGCGCGGAGCCGCGATGCCCGCCCAGGTCTACCTGCTCAGCAGCAGATCGCTGCGCGCCCTGCTCGTCGACCCGCGCATGCTGCTGTTCAGCATGTTGCAGCCGCTGATCATGCTCGTCCTGTTCAGCCAGGTCTTCGGCAAAGCGATCACGGTGATCGACCCGCCGGGCGGGAACTACATCAACTACCTGATGCCCGCGATCCTCATCACCACCAGTATCGGCGCCGGCCTCCAGTCCGGGATCGGCCTGATCTCGGACATGCACAACGGAGTCGTCGCCCGCCTGCGCGCGCTACCGATCCACCTCAGCTCGGTGCTGCTGGCGCGCAGTGTCGCCGATCTCGTCCGCAGCGCGGTGCAGCTGATCGTCCTGCTGGCGACGGCCGCCGCCCTCTTCGGCTTCTCCCCGCAGGGCGGTTTCTGGGGCGTGGTCGCGTCGCTGGTGCTGGCGCTGGTCGTGAGCTGGTCGCTGACCTGGGTCTTCCTGGCCATCGCCACCTGGGTGCGCAAGGCCGAGGTGATGCAGAGCATCGGCTTCCTGGCGATGTTCCCGCTGATGTTCGTCTCCAGCGCGTTCGTACCGCTGGAGGCACTGCCGAACTGGCTGCGGGTCCTCGCCGTCGTGAATCCGCTGACCTACGCGGTGGACGCCTCCCGCAACCTCGCCCTCGCGCTGCCGACCGGCAACGGCGTGTTCCTCGCCTTGGGCACCAGCGCAGCCCTGGGAGCGATCAGCGCCGTGTTCGCCGTGCGGGGATTCCGAAAGCCGCTATGAGGCGCCGCCGCTCGCACGCAGAGCGCTGAGCTGCCGGATCGTCGGGTAGCGGTAGAGATCGCGCAGCGGGACGGCAGGCACGCCCCGCTCCCGCAGCGCGGTCGCGATCCGCACCGCGAACAGCGAGTTGCCGCCGAGTTCGAAGAAGTCGTCGTCCAAGGTGACCTCGACCCCGAGCACCTCGCTCCACACCACCCGTAGTGCGTCCGCCATCGTCGCCGATCCGCCGCTGTCGGGTGCGGTCGTCGTCGGCCGTGCCGGGTGGGGTGCGGGCAGCCTCTGCTGGTCGAGTTTTCCGTTCGCCGTCAACGGCATCGCGGGGATCGCGGAGACCGTCGCGGGAACCATGTGCTCCGGCAGGAGTCGTGCGGCGCGACCTCGGACGTCCGAAGTGGACGTCTCGGTCACGACGTAGGCGTCCAGCCTGGCCGACGCGGCGTCGTCCGGGTCGGTCCGGTTGACGACCACGGCCGCCGCACTCACCGCCGGGTCCTCCAACAGGACCGAACGGATCTCGTCGAGTTCGATGCGGAATCCACGGATCTTCACCTGGTGGTCGAGGCGGCCCAGGTGTTCCAGCACGCCGTCCGGCCGCAGGCGCCCCCGGTCGCCGCTGCGGTAGACGCGCTGCCCGGTGTGCTGATCCAGGACGAACCGATGGTCGGTGAGGTCGGGGCGGTTGAGGTAATGGGCGGCGACACCGGCGCCGCCGACGTAGATCTCGCCCGGGACTCCGGGCGGCGACACCCGTCCTTCTTCATCGCGCACCGACACCGACCATCCCGGCAGCGGCCGTCCCACCGCGCGTGACTCCTCCAGCGCGATCCGCCGCGTCACGGTCTGCACCGTCACGTGCACGGTGGTCTCGGTGATGCCGAACATGTTCACCACGCGGCACCGGGACTCGGGGTGGCGGTCGAACCAGCCGACCAGCATCCGGGCGTCCAGCGGCTCACCACCGAAGACGACCAGGCGCAGCGCGACGCCGGCCGTGCCCTGGTCGACGGCGAGCGGTGCGAACGCCGACGGCGTCTGGCTGAGCACCGTGACCCGCTCCCGGCCGAGGAGTTCGAGAAAGCGCTCCGGGTCGCGCGACACCCAGTACGGGACGACGACGAGACTGCCTCCCGTCGCCAGGCATCCCCAGATCTCCCAGACCGAGAAGTCGAACGCGCAGGAATGGAACCACGTCCACACGTCCTGTCCGCCGAGCCCGAAGTCGGCACTCGTCGCGTCGAGCAGTGCGCAGACGTTGCCGTGCGGCACCACCACGCCCTTGGGCCGGCCGGTCGAACCGGAGGTGTAGATCACGTAGGCGGGATCGGCGGGCTCCCCGTCCTCCGGGAGGTGGTCGACGGGGGGCGTCGCGGAGAGCGCTTCCGGCGAGACCGCCTCCCTGCCCGCACCGGTGGGGAACTCGCCGTCGCGGGTCACCACCAGCGTCAGCTCCGCGTCCTCGGCGATGAAGGCGAGGCGTTCGCGGGGATACGCGGGCTCCATCGGAACGTAGACGCCGCCCGCCTTGAGCACGGCCAGCAGCAGCACGGGGATCTCCGCCGAGCGGTCCAGGCACACGCCCACCCGAACGCCGCGCCGCACCCCGAGCGCCCGGAGCGCGCGGGCCCACCGCTCGGACCGATCGTCGAGTTCGTGGTAGGTGATCCGCCGCGGATCCTCGGCGATCGCGATGGCTCCCGGTGTCTCCGCCGCCCTGATCCTGACCCGCTCGTGCAGGAGCCGTGGTTCGGCGCGGTCGAGCGAGGGGCCGGTCCCCAGCGCCAGCACCCGTGCCGTCTCGGCGCCGAGAATCTCCGGTTCCCGCACCGCACTCGACGGGTGCGCGATGATCTGGTCGTGCACGCGCACGACGTGCCGGGCCAACTGGTGCGCGATCTCCGGGGAAACCCAGCGCGGATCGTGGTCGCAGCGAAGCACTCCGCCGTCCGCGCGCCCCGCTGCGAACGAGAGCGTCACCGGGAACGCAGGGGCCAGGCACGGTTCGTAGTCGACGGTCCCGTCGGGCTCCGGCTCGAGCCGGTCCACGATGAAACCCACCGGCGCGACCTTCGTCGTCACCGGGGCTTCCGGTGCGTCAAGCCCGGATCGGATGCCGTCGAGCAGCGAGGTGACCTGGGTGGACCCGGACAGCTCCGTCGACACCGCGACCAGCCGGCACCCGCCACCTGCCTGCCGCGGCGCCACGACCGGAAGCGACGTCGCCTCCTGCCCGTACCGATCCAGCACGATCGACAGCGCGGCGATCCACGTCTCCGCGGACCCGGATTCCCGCACCGGGAGTTCACACCGCCCGGGGCGGTCCTCGGCACGCGTGCCGAGGGCCCAGGCGGCGGGTTCGAAGGACAGCTCCTCGTCCAGACCGGCGATGGGCGACGCGGCACCCACCGGTGCGGACTCTCCGGCAAGCGAGCGAGCGGTGTCGCGCAGGTGGCCGGCCGTGTACCGCGCCCGGTGGGCGACCAGCACCAGTTCGGCCGCGTCCGAGCACTGGAGGAGGACGACTCGAAGCCCGTCGGCGCGGGACACGCCCCGAGTCGTCTCACCGCGTCGGATCCGCTCAGCGACCGGATCGTCGACGGAGCCTGCGATCCGCTGCACCCACAACTCGTGCGCCGGACGGCGCGCATCCTGTTGGCGGACCGCCGCCAGCCTCGCGGCGATCGTCGCGCGCTCCACCGAGGGGGCCAGCCGAACGGACAGGGCGTGGCTGCGTGCGGCGTCGGGTCGAGCCTCCGCTCCCCCGTCACCGGCCGCTGAGAAGTCGGTCATGGCGTCGCCCCTCCTGTGGTTCCCGGTTCCGCCGGGAGCGCGGTCTTCCACGTCATCGCGCGGTGAACCCGCCGTCGACGGTCAGCACGGAACCGGTCACCTGACGCGCGTCGTCGGAAGCCAGGAACACCGCCGCTCCCGCGACGTCCTCCGGCTCGATCAACTGGTTCATCGGCTGGGCCTGCACGAAGGTCTCCTCGTGCTCGTCCACGGGAACCTCCAGGCAACGAGCGATCTCGGACAACATCCGCCCCTCGGCCCACTTGTCGTCCCGCACCGAACCGGGGCACACCGCGTTCACCCTGACCTTCTTCGGTGCGAAGTCCAGTGCCACGGCCTTGGTCAGTCCCACCAGACCGTGCTTGGCCGCGACGTAGCCCGCGAAATGGCGGTAGCCGACCACACCCGCGGTGGAGGCGATGTTGACGATGCTCCCGCTCCTGCGGTCCAACATGGACGGAGCGATCTCACGGATCATCCGCCACGCGCCGGAAAGATCCACGTCGAGCATGAGATTCCACTCGTCCTCGCTGATGTCGTGCGCGGCGCGGCCTGAGGGTGCGGCGATTCCGGCGTTGTTGACGAGCACGTCCACCGCCCCGAACCGCCCGAGAGCGGTGTCCACGAGCGCAGCCACGTCGCCAGCCCTGCGAACGTCGAGTTCGGAGGTCATCGTGGCCACACCGCGTTCCGCGCACAGCTCGGCCGTGTGCGCCAGTTGGCTCGCCGAGCCCAGCGGGTAGGGAACATCGCTCAGGTCCTGCCCGATGTCGGTCAGGACCACGCTCGCCCCCTCACGGGCGAACGCGACCGCGCAGGCACGTCCGAGCCCACGCGCCGCTCCGGTGATGACCGCGGTCTTTCCCCTCAAGCGCAACGGAGTTCCTTCCGGGCGATCGTGCTCAGGTCGCCGACGTGCCGATAGTCCAGGAGTTGCCGTCCGCCTCGGACAGCGCTGCGGTGATGAGTTCCGCGACCGTGCCCACCGAGTCGGTGAGGTACATGTGCCCGCCGGGAAGCTCGACCAGGTCGAAGTCCCCGGTGGTGGCCTTCGACCACTGCCCCGCGTGTTCGGTGTCCACGAGTTCGTCGTCGCGTCCCCGCAGCGAGGTGATCGGCACCGGCAGCGGCTCGGTTCGACTCGGCCGGTAGTTCTCGTGCATCTCGACGTCCGCACGCAGCGCGGGCAGGATTAGCTCCCGCATCTCGGGGAATCGCAAGGCCGGATGGTCGTAACCGGCGAATTCCCGCACCTGGTCGAGGAACTCCGCGTCCGCGAGCCCGGTCGCCCGCTGCCGCCGGGTGCTCCACGGACCCGGCGATCCGCTGACGACCAGGCGTCGAAGGTCGATGCCCGGAACGTCGGCCAACCGGTGCGCCAGCTCGTAGGCCAGGACTGCTCCGAGACTGTGTCCGAACAGGACGATCTCGCCTGTACCCACCCGCTCGATCACCGCGTCCCGAAGGAAATCGGCCGCCACCGAGGCGTCCCGGAACGGTTCGGCGCCGATCTCCCGCTCTCTGCCTGGAAGCGGGAGCGGTACCAGGTCGAACGCGGGTTCCACGTGCTCCGCCCACGGCCGGAAGTACGACGCGCCCGCTCCCGCGAACGGCACACACACCAACGAAGGTCGCGACATGTCCCTCACCCCTCCACTAGGTCGACTGCACGGTTCAGATCAGTTCTCGCCGGGATGTCGCGGGCGAGCCCCATCGCCTCCCGCTGCCGCTGGCGGTCACGTCCCGGGGTTCGGTGCCACCGTCGTATCCCGTGCGCTCGACCACCACGACCGCGCCGCGTGCCCGGGGTGCGACGCTCACCTCCGCCGGCCCCCGACCACCGCCGTGGATCCGGCGTCCCCGCTCGTCCCGCACGGTCACCGGGCCGTTGATCCCGTGTCGCAACGTCCAGGCCCGGTCGGTTCCGCTGTGCACGCGCACCCACTCGGTTCGGCCGCCGCTCCGCCCGGCGTCGACCCGGATGCCGTGCCGCACTTCCAGGCCGGACACCGAGACGTCGGCCCATCCTGCGGGCACCGCGGGGAAGAGGTCCACGACGTCACCGCGCCACCGGATCATCATGTCGCGCAGGATGCGGCTGACCGCGTAACCCACGTCGGGCGGTGCCGCGCCTCCCGCGCGGTAGAGGGTGTTCGGCAGGAACTCCGAGTCCCCGACGCGTTCCGCGAGAACGTGCTCCAGCTCGGCGCGCGCCGCGTCGCCGTCGTCCAGCGCGCTCGACATCGCGGCCGCCGCCAGGTGGGAATGTCCCTGCCAGTCACCCCGCAGCGCCGACCAGCACTCGAAACCCCGCTTCCAGACGGCGCGATCGGGCGAGTCCGCGAGGTCGTCCAGCTGGTGCAGCGCGACGAGGTGCGACGGGTGCCGATGCGACTCGCCGAGGGCCACGCCCGCACCGACCATCGGTCCCCCACCGACGTCCCGATGAGCCCGGACCAACCGCTCGCCGATGTCGTTCCACCGGTCGCCACGAGGGTCCCGCACCCCCAGCAGCGCGGCGGACCGCACCAAGGCTCGCGCTGCCCAGCGGAGCAGTTCGAGATCGTAGGTGCTGTCGTGCACGTCGGCGTAGGTCGGCGAGTGCGTCAGCGGAAGGTGAAGCCGCCCCCCGGCGTCTTCGACGAGGAACTGGCCGTAGAAGCCGACCGCACGCCGCAGCGCCGGTCGCACCGTCTCCCTCAGCAGCTCGTCGTCGCCGCTGTGGACGCAGTGCCGCCACAGCGCGGGCAGACCCGCCGCAGCGATCATGTTCCCGGTGAATCCTTCCTTGGACCCGGTACCGGGAATCGTCGCCCGTACGTGCGTCGGGGTCGAGGGAGCCGCCCGGTCACCGTGCCCGTACCCGTCGAGCATCGCCGTCGCGTGCTCGCCGCCAGGACGTGTCGCGGCGGCCCGGTAGAGCTGCGCCCAGTGGAACCGCTGCACGGTCTTGTCCGGAATCGACAGGAAACCGCGGCGGTAGAAGCTGTTCCACCACGCCCGGTGCGCCTCGACGAGCTCCGAGCTGTCCACGTCCCGCGGGGGGCCGGCGTCGAGCGAAGCCGTCATGAGCCGCCGACTCCCCTGGCGGCGCTCACACCAGGACACCTGTGCGTTCTCGTCCGGAACCCAAACCGCGCGGCTCTCGCCTTCCGACGGGGTGAGCGAGATCATCAACCTGTTCTCGGAACGCGGCACGAGTGCGGCGAAGCGCACCGAGCCACGCGTGGTCGTCAGCGTTCCGGTGAGTTCCGCGTTCCACAGGTCCAGTTCCCACCGGGCTTCCGTCGGAGTCCCGGCCAGCACCAGCGCGAGTCGGGCGGCCGGTGCCTCCCAGGGCGTGCTCGCGCCGCCGAGCGCCACGGTCAGCCCCCTGCCGTCCGCGCTCCGGTGGACCTGTCCCCACAGAACACCGTTGCCGAGCAACGGCGCACTCCGCCAGTCCCGAGGGACCGAGTCCCAGTGCAGGTGCGCGTCCCTGACGATCGCCTCGTGCGGCTCGGTCGATGCCGCGAAGAGGGGTGCGGCCGCCCAGCCACCTCCGACAGCGACAGCACTGACCGCCGTCGAGCCGTACAGGAAGGTGCGGCGTCGCAGCGTGGTCATCACGAACCTCCCGCAGGCGACGACGAGTCCTTCGTGGCCGGCGCGCGGGAGGTGCCCGTGGAGGAGAGGGCGAACTCCGACAGCAGGTCCGCCGCCATGCCCGCACCACCCGCTCGACGGACACGTCGTGCGTGCGACGCCAGCGCCGCCGCGACGGACTCGTCGTCACGCACCGCGTCAACCGCGGCGCGGAACTGTGCGGGGGAGGCGTTCGCGTCCACTTCCACGCCGACCCCGAGATCCCGCAGTCGGCGAGCGGTCGTGAGTTGATCGCCCGCGCGTGGGACGAGGACCATCGGGATGCCCAGCGCCAGACCCTCCATCGCCGAGTTCATCCCCGCATGCGTCACGAACACATCACTGTGCGCCAACACCTCGGACTGCGGAACATACCGACGCGCGACCACGTTCTCCGGCAACACACCCAACTCGGCCGGATCCGTATGCGACGTCGCCAGCACCACGCACCACCCAGAACCCGCGAAACCCTCCGCCACCCGCCGGAAGTACTCCGCACCACGGGAGAACACGGTTCCCGACGAGACGTACACGGTCGGGCCGCTGCGGATCCGATCCCACGGCAGATCCCCACCGCCATACCCCACCGAGGACCCCCGCTGAAGCGGCCCCACGAAACGAAAACGCTCGTCGAACGACCACCGCATCGGCTGCAACTCCGCGACCACGTTCACCAGCACCAGCGGTGCTCGTGCACCCGGCATCCGCAATGCCGGGTGGACGCGGGTGAGTCCGGTGCGACGCGCGCACGATTCGGCGATCGGCCCGGTGCGCGCCCGCAACTCGGCCAGGACGACCTCGTCGTTGAGCGCATAGGTGACGCTCAGCGCGACCCAGGGCGTGCCTTCGGCACGGGCTGCCGTTGCTCCCCAGCCCGCCACGTAATCGGTGACCACCACATCGGGATTCCACGACGTCCAGCACCCGCGGATCCGACGGACCATCCTCTTCCGAGTCCGCCGACGCGACAGAGCTGCGACCACTCGGCGGGGCAGCACGGTGCGGCGCGGCTTCCGCTCGGGTACGTGGGCGTTGCCGACCGTCGCGGCGAACTCGGTGACCTCGCAGCCGGCGTCGCGGAACTCGGCCGCGAACTCGGGGGGCACGGCGACCGTGACGTGGTCGCCGCGCCGCACCAGCTCGGCGGCCAGCGCCGACATCGGCCTCACGTGGCCATGCTGCGGGTACGGGAACACGAGGTAGCGGGTCATCGGTTCGCCGCGAGCTTCTGCAAGGCATCCGCCGCGGCCCCGGCTCCGCCCGCGCCCCGCACGCTGGCGGACAGCTCGTCGAGGGCGGCTCGCATCCGTTCGTCGCCATGCACTCGGTCCGCCGCCTCGCGGAACTCCGATGCCGCCGCCGTGGCCGCCACGACCTCCCCTGCCCCGAGGGAGGCGAGCTGCCGCGCGATGCCGCGCTGATCGTAGGCACGTGGTACCAGGACCATCGGGATGCCCAGCGCCAGACCCTCCATCGCCGAGTTCATCCCCGCATGCGTCACGAACACATCACTGTGCGCCAACACCTCGGACTGCGGAACATACCGGCGCGCGACCACGTTCTCCGGCAACACACCCAACTCGGCCGGATCCGTATGCGACGTCGCCAGCACCACGCACCACCCAGAACCCGCGAAACCCTCCGCCACCCGCCGGAAGTACTCCGCACCACGGGTGAACAACGTCCCGGTCGAGACGTACACGGTCGGGCCGCTGCGGATCCGATCCCACGGCAGATCTCCACCGTCATACCCCACCGAGGACCCCCGCTGAAGCGGCCCCACGAAACGAAAACGCCCGTCGAACGACCACCGCATCGGCTGCAACTCCGCGACCACGTTCACCAGCGCCATGGCCGCGTTCGCGGTGACGCGACGGCGGAGTCCGGGCTGGACGCGGGCGATACCGGACCACCTGGCGAGGGTCTTCACCCGGGGGCCGAACTTGCGGTCCACATCGGACAGGAGGATTTCCTCGCTCAGGGCGTAGGTCACGTAGAACGACACGAACGGGACGTCGTTGGCCTCAGCCGCCTTGATCCCCCAGATCGCCATGATGTCGGTGACCACGGCGTCCGGATTCAAGTCCTCGACCACGCGGCCGAGGACTTCGGTGAGCCGGAACCGCTCCGCGACGATGTCCCACGCCCTGCGCAACCCGCCGAGTTTGTAGCGCAGATCCTGCTGTTCGGGGATCCGTTCACGGGCCCGGATGTCCAGCTCCACGATCGCACAACCGGCCGCGGCGAAAGGTTCGGCGAAGCCGGCGCTCACCGCGACGGTGACCGGCTCGCCCCGACGCACGAGCTCCTCCGCCACGGCGACCATCGGGTTGACGTGGCCGTGCAGCGGGAACGGGACGAGCAGGTAGCCGCTCATGCCGCGTCCATGTAGTGCCGGTACGAGTCGAGGGTGCCGCCCCACTCGGCGGCCAGCGCCGGGTCGGCCACGGCCACCAGGTCCAGACACGTCCGCACCATCGCCGCCACGTCGGTCGGCGTTCCCGGCACCGGTGCCGCGACGAGGTCGTGCAGAGCGGTGCGGCACGCCCGCCCCAACGGGGTGACCGCGAGTTCGCCGTCGAGATCCGCCCACCGCCTGCGGGACTCGGGCAGGCCGAGCACTGCGGCGACCAGTTCGGCCAGCGCCTCCCGCACCTCGACCACACGTCCGTAGCCACGCAGGTAGCCGCTGACGCCGAGTTCGTCGCGGAGGGTGTGCAGGCGCACGAGCAACTCGCAGAGCAGACCTGCCGCCGTCGACGGTCGATCCGCGGGCGCCTCGGCCGTCAACCCGGGTGCGGAGTCGACCCCCGCCGCGACTTGATCCGCCACGTACAGCGGGCAGCTCGGCTCCTGCGAGTCGACCGTTTCGGCCGGTCCGCCGCCGACGAGGCGCACCCGCAATCGGTGCAGCCGCCCGGCGTGCGGGGCCAGGTAAAGCGAATCGACGCTGGTAGCCGCACCTTCCGCGTTCTCCCGCCAACCCGGCAACAGCGTCCCGACCCCGTGCATCATCAGGTCGTCGAGCACGAGCGCGAAGATGTCGAGGCAGTCGTCGTCCACCACCACGACGAGCTCGATCTCGCCCGCCCGGTGCAGGTCGGCCAACCGCCCGCCGGTGAGCGCAACGCGGCGGACGCGAGGACTGCTCGACAACGCGTCCACCACCGCTTCCAGCAGTGGTCGGATCGTCGGCGGGCTGGACTCCGCGAGGTCGCTGATCAACGAGGTGCTCACGCCTACTCCTTGCGAGGATCTGACGGGGAACGATCGGTTGCCGTGGTGGGACGATCAGTCGAGGCCGAGCATGACCTTCTTCGTGTCCTGCCAGGCCGCGACCTGGGACTCGTCGCCGAACCGCCGGTAGGCTTCGAGAATCAGGTCGTACACGGTGCCTTCCGGCATGGCGTAGCTGTAGAACAGGCGCAGCAGGGATTGCTCGGCCACCCGCCCGTATCCCAAGGTCAGCAGTTGCACCGCGCGGTCCAGGTGTCCTTCCAGCACGTCGTCTTCCGGCTCCGGCAGCACCTGGACGTCCTGCCGCGTGAGGTGGATGTTCTCGGTGAAGCGGCGGAACGCGTCGTCGGCGTAGCAGTCCATGATCAAGTGCACCCGGTCCGGTCCGGTCAGGTTGCACGCACCGTGCGCATGGGTCGGGACGAGTCGCCAGATGCCGCCGTGGCCGAGATGCACCTTCGCCCCGCCGGTCACGAGTGCCGACGAGCGGTTGGTGCGCAGCGGGATGTGCAGCCGATGACGCTCTACATCGGACAGCTCCTCGTAGTCTCGGTGTTCCCACAGGAACGAGTTGGACGACAGCCGCGCGATCCGCACCCACATGTAGCTGAGCCCGAAGGACCGCAGGAGCTCCCGAGTGGCGGGCATCCGCTTCAACAGCGTGGTTTCCTGCGGCTCGCAGTCACGGATGGTGAGATCGTTCGGATCACCGCTCTCGTTGTACAACGACAGCGTCAGCCACCCACCGCTCTGGTACTCGCCGTATTCCAGCCCCCACTCGTCGGGCACGCTCACCCCTTCACGGCTGGCGCGCTGGAGCAATGACGGGTCGAGGTCACCGATCCTGCCGACCTGTCTGGTCAATGCGGCTACGTCCATCATCGAAAAACGTCTTCCCTCCACGCGGCGTCGGGCAACGCGCCCATCAAGGCGGTGAGTCGGATCACCGCGAGGAAGGCGGAATTCGCCCCCCAGCGTCCCTAAAATCCCTGGCGCAGCGGGATTTTGACGCCTGCACGACCTCACTGGATCGCACGTTAGCACTGTCCGCGACCGTAGTCGCCGCCATTAAGTCCGGGCGAAATTCCCCTTGTTCGGCGCGATCAACGGGCCGACCGAAAGAACTCCAGAATAGACTTGTTCACTGTTTCGGGAACCTCCAGATAACCGTAGTGACCCGCGTCCGCCACGCATTCGTAAGTCGCTCCAGGAATGATCTCGGCGAGTTCTCTGCCGTGCCGCGCCGGCGTCAGGAGGTCGTCGGAGAACGACACGACGTGGCACCGGACCTCGATCGCGCGGTATGCCTCCAACCGGTCCGGCATCGGTTCCAGTGCCAGCTGAGCCAACTCGCCGGGGCCCGGCGGTGGCGCCAGTTCCAGCAGGTCGAGCCAGTCCGCCGCGTCCTGGTCCCGGGCCAGGGTCGCCGGTGACAGGACTTGCATCGCTTGCGTCACGGCCGAGTAGGACGACGGGACGACCGCGCCCGAGCGGTGCAGCTCACGAGTCGCGGCCGACAACGCGGCCCGAAACCTGTCGGTACGCCCCCTGGTCGCCATCAGAACCGCCTGCCGGACCAGATCCGGCCGCGCGAGCACGAGCTCCTGTGCGATGTAGGAACCCATCGACGTGCCGACCACGCGCACCGATTCCAGGCCCAGATGCTCGATGAGTCCGACGACGTCACCCACCATGTCCCGCACCGTGAAACCGTCGGCGCACAGGTCGCTGGGAGCGATGCCCCGGTTGTCGAACGTCACGACGCGGTAGCCCGCGGCGCGCAGGGCGGGCACCTGGTGCAAGTGCCAGGCGCGGCCCCGCCCGCCGCTTCCCATGATGAGCAGCACCGGTTCGCCCGCGCCGAACTCGTCGTAATGCAGGCGCACGCCGTTGACCGACGCGAAAGGCATCCGCTCTCCTCACTCGTCACCCGGCGGTCCGGGTCGTCACCGCTGCCGGTCGAGGACCTCGACCCGCAATACCGGGGAGTCGGCGATCTCCTGCTCGCTGAACCGGTCGGTCACCCACTGGCCGGCGGAGTACAACTCGGTCTGGTCCGCGTAGTGGGGCGAGGTCGGATCGGTCGACTGCGAGTAGGTCATCAGAGTGGAAGCCTCCGGGCTCTCGGCACTCCCGAACTCCACCACCTGGACAAAGCTCGATCCGTGGGCGACCTCGGTGTTGCCCCGCTCTGGATCCCACTCGGGTGTGATGACGTTGAGGACGCCCAACTCCCCCGGCCCGCCGTGGATCCCGATCTCCGCACCGTCGCGGGTCACCTGCTGGTGTTCACCGAGCGGAGCGTCCAACGGGATGCCGGCGTCCCGGAGCTCGACCGCCGCGTCGCCGAACGCACGGTGCACGGCGGGATCGCCGGTCTTGAGCGTGTTCGGGGTGTGCACCGGATCGGCGGGGTCGAACCCGACCTTCCACGGCCCGCCCTCGACCGACCCCAGGGCGCGGACGAAGCGTTCGAACAGCAGCGAACCCCGGCTGTCGAGCCGGTACGTGTGGTCCCACTTCGCCACCGCATCGCAGGCGGCCGATACGTCGACCGGCCCTGAGCTGGACGGTGCTCGCCCACCCGGGAACGACTCGCACATGTCGGCGGTATCCGCTGCCGCCAGCACCGCCACCCTGCTGCGGTCGGCGAACAGCATGTCCTTCATCGTCTCGTGCGAGAATCCCTCGCCCGGCAACCCGTCTTCGCCCGCACGGCGTTCCCGCACCGACTCGATCGCCTCCCTGGTCCGAGCCGAGCGCTCGGTCCCGACATCACCGATGGTGCGCGGGTAGTCCTCCAGCGGCTGCTCCAGGTTCGTCAGCCACGGGCTGTCGTTGGCATTGAGCACGTAGTCCCGACGCGTCATCTCGGGAAGCGCGTCGGGGCCGAAGATGCCGGGCTGCACGGCATCTTCGTCGCTGCCCCAGGCACAGTCACCCCGCCCTCCGTCGAGAATCGAGATGCCGCTGACCGCGAAGATCTGTGCGCCCAGCGGAGTGCTGCACTTCTCCGCCAATTCGTCGGTGACGTGCGGAGCCACCTGGACGTCGGAGTAGAGCACGTCTCCCCTCCGGTCGGAGGCGATCGTGTTCAACCACGGAAGGCTCTGGTTGTCGGCAAGGGCTCTCGACATGTCCGCCGTGCTCTCCGCCGCACCGAAGTCGAGCCACGTGTTGAGCGTGCGGAGGTTGGTGACGTTGGGGTCACGCACCGCGTGCGCGGTCGTCTCCCACGGCAGCGGGGAACCACCCGCACCCTCGATCACCGGGCCGTAACGGGTCGACCACAGCGTCCGCTCGACGGTGTCGGTACCACCGTCGGCGTTGCGCACCTCGACCCGGACGGTGCGGCTGGTCATCTCCTCCCGCTTCCCGTCCACCTGGTACGCGGTGGGTTCGCCCGGAACCAGCGGAACCTCGTAGAGCCCCATCGTCGCCGCCGTGGAGACCGTGTGGCTCCACGCGATGTCGTTGTTGTGTCCGATGAGGACACTGGGAATCCCGAGCAGGGAGGCGCCGGATACGTTGAGTTCACCGGGAATGGTGAGGTGCGCCTGCCAGAAGCGGTTCGGTCCGTGCCAGGGGTAGTGCGGATTGCCCAGCAGCACGCTCTGCCCGGACCGGGTGGCGTCCTTGCCCGCCGCGATCGCGTTGCTCGCTTTGGGCCGCACTCCGTCTCCAGCACCGAGCCCCTTGAGCACGGCACCTACGTCGTGCGCCACGTCCCCCGACCGCCCGCGCGTCCCCGGGGGCTGCGCGTTGACGATGTCTCCCGCCAGCCTGCCCAGCCCGGACGAGGTGCTCACGTCGTAGACGTGCCGGTACACGTCGAGTTCGGAGATCGGGCGCACCCAGGCCGCACCCGCGCACGCGGGGTCGGTGATGCCGTCGGCACCCGCCTCCTCCAGGTACCGGTTGAACCCGCTGACGTATCCGCGCACCATCTCCACGACTTCGGGTTTCGGGCCGAGCGGCGGCTGCCGGCCGGACGCCTTCTCCACGACCCCGCTGTCGTTCACGCTCTGGTAGTAGAGGTCGCTGTCGAGGCTGTTGTCGACGCCGGCGAGACCCTCGTTCGGCGGCGCGTCCGGGCCGAGGTGCCGGGACCGCTCGGCCCGGAGGGTCATGTACACGTCGGACAGGGCGCAGAGGTTGTCCTTCGCCGACGCGTAGCCGTAGCCGTGGCCGAGTCCGGTGTAGTCCTCGGCGAGGATGTGCGGAATCCCGTGCTCGGTGTAGCGCACGACAGCCTCGGCACCGGCGGGTACGACTGCGGCCGAGGCCGACATGCCACCCGCCCCCACCGTCATGAGCAAGGCCGTTGCGGCGGCCGCGAGTGCGCGCGCACCGCGACGGAGGCGGGTGCGGGTCATGTCAGGCGTCATGATCGTCGCATCCCTCGGGATGATGGTCTTCATGCTTCAGCGGGCCAAGGACAACCCGATGATGATGATGATGCCGATGATG
>NZ_JBEYUS010000058.1:0-41520 GCF_040643635.1 Saccharopolyspora sp. NPDC047091 | reverse complement strand
TTGTCAATAGGTGTCCTCTTCTTTTTCTACCCCGCCGCCCCCCGCACCACGGGTGCACCCCGTCCGACGGGGCGCGCCACCACCGCCGCTCGGCGGCACCCACCTCGCGGACCACGAATGGAGTGACAGATGAAGGACGCGATCGTCATCGGAGCCGGCCTCGCCGGCCTGTCGGCGGCCTGGCGGCTCCGGCACTGGGACGCGGTGGTCCTCGAAGCCGACGAGCGCGTCGGCGGCCGCATCCGCTCGGAACGCCGCGGCCGCTACTGGCTCAACTGGGGCGGGCACGTCTTCGCCGGCGCCGACTCCTCGACCGACGCCCTGCTCAACGAGGTCGGCGTCGCCGCGATGGCCGTCCCCGGCTCGCTGCAAGCGCTGGCCATGAACGGGAAGTTCCTCCGGAAGGGCCACATCGCGACCTACCCGTTCCGCATCCCGATGCCCACCGCCGCGCGGATCGGCACCCTGCGCGCCGGGCTCAAGGTCGTCGCCGAGGTGGCCCGGTACACCGGGGTGGTGCGCAAGCGCCCCGGCGAATCCGGGGCCGCGCGCCAGCAGCGGATCTACGACTTCGCCAACGACCGCTCGTTCCAGGACTTCGTCGGGCACCTGCCCGAGGACGCGGCGGCATTGTTCCGGACGACGGTCACCCGCTCCGCCGGGGACATGGACCAGATCTCGGCCGGGGCGGGCATCGGCTACTTCAGCCTGGTGCTCGGCTTCGGACAGGGCCTCAGCCGCGGCATCGTCGGCGGACCGTCCACCCTCACCGAAACGATCGCGGCCGCGCTCGGCGACCGCGTGCGGCTCGGCGCCGCCGTGCAGGAGGTCGTGCGCAAGCCCGGTTCGGTCGTGGTGCGCTACCGCCAGGACGGGGTGGACCGCGAGGTCGAGGCGCGCACCGTCGTGCTCGCCACCACCGCCGACGTCTCGCACCGCATCGGCGTGGATCTGCCCGACGAGCTGCGCGACGCGCTGGGCCGCATCGAGTACGGGCCGCACGTCAGCTCCGCGTTCCTCACCGACGAGACCTCGGCCCGCCCGTGGGACGACATCTACGCCATCGCCGCGCCGAAGCGGTCGTTCGCGATCGCGCTGAACCAGGCGAACCTGGTGCGCGGCACCGAATCCGCGCGCCAGCCCGGCGGGAGCTTCATGACCTTCTCCCCCGCCTCGCTCGGCCGGGCGCTGCTGGACAAGACCGACGACGAGGTGGTGCGCACTCACCTGGCCGACCTGGACCAGATCCTCGGGCACGGCTTCGCCGACTCCGTCGTGGAGGCCGAAGCGGCGCGGTGGGCGGTCGCCTCGCCGTACTCGTTCCCCGGCCGCGCGAAGCTGCAGTCCACCCTCACCCGCGGCGCCGATCGCGTCCACCTGGCCGGGGACTACCTCGGCACGCTCTACACCGAGAGCGCCATCACCTCCGGTTTCTCGGCCGCGCAGGAAGCCGCGAGCTTCCTCGCCACCGAACGCCAGACCCACCGGGCCGCTCCCGCGCCCGCCGCCGTCTGACCCCGCCACACCCTCGCAGCAGAGAAGTCGCAGCAGAGAAGGAGAACCACCCGTGACGAACAACCTCAACGGCGTGCTCACCGCGCTGGTCACCCCGTTCGACGGGGACGAATCGATCGACCTACCGGTGCTGAAGAAGGTCGTCGACCGCTCCATCGAGTCCGGTGTGGACGGTGTCGTGGCCGCGGGCTCCACCGCCGAGGTCGGCGCGCTGAGCCCGGACGAGCGGCTCCGCCTCGTCGACACCGTCGTCGAGCACACCGCGGGGCGCGTCCCGGTAGTCGCGCAGACCGGCGCCACCAGCACCGCCGAAGCCATCCGGCTCTCCCGGGCCGCCGAGCGCAGCGGCGCGGACGTGCTGATGCTCGTCACCCCGTTCTACGAGCCGATCAGCCTCGACGAGACCGTGGCCTACCTCAAGGACGTCGCCGCCTCGGTCGAACTGCCGATCATGCTCTACAACATCCCGGCCGCGACCGGCGTCAACCTCGACCCGGAGACCGTGCGCGGGCTCGCCGAGAGCACCGGCAACATCCGCTACATCAAGGACTCCAGCGCGAACTGGGAGCAGGCGCTGCAGCTGATCCACCACCACGGCGACGTGATCGGTACCTTCATCGGCTGGGACGTCTACATCTACAGCGCCCTCGTGGAAGGCGCCGCAGGCGTGATGGCCGGGGCGGCGAACGTGGTCCCGGAGGAGATCGTGGCGGTCCGCCGCAGCATCGCCGACGGCGACCTGTCCGGTGCGCTCGCGCAGTGGAAGGCGCTGTACCCGGTCATCGACTCGCTCATCTCGGCGCCGTTCATCCCCGCGGTGAAGGCGGGCACCGGGCTGCGCGGTCTCGACGTCGGCTCCCCGCGGCGCCCCACCGCTCCGCTGGACGCGGCGAGCACGGCCCGCGTCGAGGAAGCGCTGGCCGCGATCCGGGGGGAGGCGCAGTGATATGGGCCTGTCCTCCCTCGCGGACGAACTCGCGGCGGTAGCCGACGCGATCTGGACGCCGATGGCCTACCTCGCCATCGGGTTGGGCGTGCTGTTCACGATCGGCACGAAAGCGGTGCAGTTCCGGCGCATCCCGGACATGCTGCGCCAGTTGCGGGACACGCCGGGCGAATCCGGCGGGCTGTCCTCGTTCCAGGCGCTGGTGCTCGCGCTCGGCAGCCGCGTCGGCGTCGGCAGCATCGCCGGGGTCGCGACCGCGATCGGCGGTGGCGGGCCGGGCGCGCTGCTGTGGATGGCGATCACCGGGCTGGTCGGCTGCACCGTCGGCTACGCCGAGGCCGCCCTGGCGCAGGTGTTCAAGCGCCAGGTGCAGGACGAGGATCGGCAGCGGGCCGGTGAGGACATCGGGGGCATGCCGTACTACATCAAGCACGGCCTGCGCATCCCGTTCCTCGGCGGGCTCGTCGCCGTCCTCGGCCTCGTCGGGTACGGGTTCGTCTTCCCCGGGTTCCAGGTGAGCACCATCGCCTCCAGCGCGAAGCTCGCGTTCGGGTTGCCGTCGTGGATTCCGGCGCTGATCATCACCGGGCTGATCGCGGCGATCATCTTCGGCGGGACCACCCGCATCGTGAAGGTGACGCAGCTGCTCGTGCCGGTCCTGGCGGTCGGCTACCTGGTGCTGGCCCTCGCGGTCATCGGCACGAACGTCGAGAACGTGCCCGCGGCGGTGTCGCTCATCGTGCGGTCGGCGTTCGGTCTGGAGCCGATGCTGGCCGGGCTCACCGGCGCGGCGGTGGCGTGGGGCGTGCGGCGGGCGGTGTTCGCCTCGGCGAACGGGCTCGGCGAGGCGACCTTCGCGGCCGCAGCGGCGCGCACCTCGCACCCCGGCAAGCAGGGGCTGGTGCAGAGCTTCAGCATCTACATCGACGTGCTGCTGATCTGCATGGCGACCGGGCTGATGATGGTGGTGTCCGGGAAGTACAACGTCTCGGACCACTCCGGCGGGTTCTTCATCGAGAACGTGCCCGGCCTGGACGCGGGCCCGAACTGGGTGCAGGCCGCCATCGACACGCTGGTGCCCGGTTGGGGCGCGGGATTCGTCGCCGTCGCGGTGCTGCTGTTCGGGTTCACCTGCCTGCTGCTGTACTTCTACGTCGCGAACTCCAACCTGCTGTTCCTGCTGGACGGCCGGAAGGGTCCGGTGTGGACGATGGTGCTGCGGCTGGGCACGGTCGCGGTGGTCTTCACCGGTTCGGTGCTCGACGCCGACCTGGTGTGGGCGGCGGGCGACATCGGGCTCGGGCTGATCGCCTGGGTGAACCTGCTGTGCCTGGTGCTGCTGTACCCGGTGGTGCACAAGATCTGCCGCGACTACGACCGGCAGCGCAAGCTCGGCCTCGACCCGGTCTTCGACCCGGTGGCGCTGGGCATCGAGGGAGCGGACTTCTGGCATCCGGACCCGTCCCCCGCACCGGCGGGCCGCGTCGCGGAACGGCCTACCGCCGACTGACCGGTCGGGGCTGGGCGAGGGCCGGGGTGCCGGGGTGCGGAACCACCCCGGCACCCCGGCCCTGCTCATGTCCGCCCCACGGCACGGTCGCCACTCGTACGCCGCGAACGGGATGCGCCGCGGCCCGGGCCGGTTCCGGCGAAGCGCGGATTCCGGGCTCAGTCCAGGATCGCGGTGGCGGTCAGGTGGTCGATGTCGTGGCGGTAGATCTCGGTGTCGCCGCGGTCCAGCACGGCCTGCTGCGCCGGATCCTCCGCTCGGGCCGAGCCGACGATGAACTCGACGAGGTCCTGCAACCTGGTGATGGCGATGCGCAGCACGTCGGCCGGGGTGATCTCGGGCAGGCCGTAGGCGTCGCAGAACAGCGCGAGCCGCCGCCGCTGCTCGGCGACGCCCGGGTGGCCGACGTCCGGGTTCCGCGGTCCGGTGAGCGGGACGAACCGGTACGCCGTGTAGCCGAGGTCCCACACCCGCGGTCCGGGCGACGCCGTGTCGAAATCGATCACGCCGGTGATCCGGCCGTCCTCGAACAGCAGGTTGTACGGGCAGAAGTCGTTGTGGCACAGCACTTCCCGCGGCTCGTGCGGAGGCCACTGCCACACCGCGCCGGCCGGGGGCTCGAAGTCCACCGTGGCGTCGTGGTACTCGCGCAGCAGGCCCGCCACCTCGCGCAGGGTGTGGTCGGAGAGCACCGAGGCGGCCAGCGGGTAGGTCGCGACCGCACCGGACAGGAAACCGAGCACCTCCCGGCCCCGCTCATCGCGTCCCAGCGGTTCCGGCGCGCGGGTGAACCCGCGCCGCCGCAGGTGGGCGAGCAGCGCGTGCACGGCGGGGGTCCACGGACCGGCGGTGCGCCGCACCGTGTTCCCGACCCGCGTCACCGCCGTCATGTTCCCCCCGGCGAGGACCTCTTCTTCCGCCATCCGCTCCCCTTCCCGACGGCCCCGAGTACAGCAGTTCGCCGATCGGGTGATCGTGCTCGGGGGTCTCCCGGCACCACGTCCGCAGCGGCACGTCTTCCGGAAACACCGCCCCGAAGGGCGCGTCGTCCGGCACCGCCCCGAAGGGCGCGTCGTCGAGGACCGTCGTCCGAGGTGCGGCGCCGCTCCGGGCGCGACGCGTTCCGAACGGGTGGGCGCCGCGCCCGGATCCGAGTGCGCGCGGCGGGCACATGGCGTCGCCGCTCCTCGACCGGGCGGTGCGGCACCACCGCGACGCCCCGGCTCGTTCGCCGCTTCGCGGATCAGCCCGCGAGGCGCCGGATTTCGTCGACGACGACGTCGGGTTCCGCGAGCGGAACGCAGTGGCCGGAGCGCTGCGCGACCACGTGCCTGCCCTGCGGGGACTGCGCCGTCCGGTGCGCGTGGCTCGCGTTCGCGTCGGCCCGCGCCGCCGCGTTCATGCCGCCCCCGGCGCGGCCGCCGGAGATCACCGTGCCCGGGAGGTCGCCGAGCTCCGGTGGCGCCTCCCGGAAGGCGAGGAGCTCGTCGAGGAACGTCCGCGACCGCTCGGCCTGGGTGCGCACCAGCCGCGGGGTGCACCCGTCCCGCAGCACGGCGCGGCGGGCGTCCGGTGGCAGCGGCCGGCACAGCGGCCCGAGCAGGCGCGCGCGGGCCAGCAGCAGGTGGGTCCGGACCACCCACTTCTCGGCGCGCCGGAATCCGGGGGTGAACAGCGCTTCGGACGCCTCGTCGGCCGGGTCGACCAGGACGAGCCCGGCCATGCGGTCCGGCCGGTCGGCCGCGGCCCGGAGGACGAGCGGCCCGCCGGCGCTGTGCCCGACCAGCACGAACGGCCCCGGCCCGAGGTCGTCGAGCACCGAGCTGCGGCCGTCGGCCATCCGCCGCAGCGTCCGGGACACCGGGTCGGGCGCGCTGGCTCCCAGGCCGCTGCGGTCGTAGACCACGGCCCGCGCGAACTCGGCGACCGCCGGTTGCCCCAGCGCCCACGAGCTCCCGGTCGCCGCCGCGCCCGCTTCGGGCACCACCGTCGGCGCGCCGGGCGGCCCGGGCAGTTCCCCGCCGTGCAAGGTGCGCCCGTCCGGCATCGCGAACGGCCGCACCGCGCCCTGCACGTGCTCTCCACGATCTCCCATGGCGAGGCGAGGCTCACCACACCTCGGCGAACTCGGGAACGCACCGCCCTGATCGCCACCTCGCGTTCCGACGGCGGTGGAAAGGGACCGCACGTGCCGGATCGTCCGGGCGCGCGGCGGTAGCCTGGGCCGGTGGAGACCGAACAGCGCCGCCCGGCGGGCAGGCCGCGGGGGTTCGACGCCGACGAGGCCCTCGAACGCGCCCTGCTGGTGTTCTGGGAACAGGGCTACGAAGGCGCCAGCCTGGCCAACCTGACCGGTGCGATGGGCATCTCCACCACCAGCATGTACGCCGCGTTCGGCAACAAGGAGGAGCTGTTCCGCAAGGCGCTGCAGCGCTACCTCGAAGGCCCGAGCGCCTACGCGAGCCGAGCGCTGGAGGAACCGACCGCGTTCGAGGTCGCCACCGCGCTGCTCGCCGGGGCCGTCCGGACCACCACGCTCCCCGAGCACCCGCACGGGTGCCTCACCGTGCAGGCCGCCCTGGCCACCGGTGATTCCGGGCGCGGGGCGCGGGACCTCCTGCAGAACTGGCGGCGGGACAGCCACACCGGTCTCCGGGAGCGCTTCGAGCGGGCCGTCGACGAGGGCGATCTGCCCGCCGGGACGGATGCGGGCCTGCTCGCCCGGCTGGTGAGCACCGTGTCGTCCGGCATCGCCGTGCAGGCGGCGAGCGGGGTCGGGCGCGAGGAGCTCCAGGAGCTGGCGGACGCGGCGCTGCGCAACTGGCCGTTGTGCTGAGCGGTTCCCGAGCAGAGCCGGGATCGTCCGCACCGGTGGCTCCGGCGGGCGACACCGCCGTCCGCACCAGGAGAACGCCGAGAACCCGCGGGTGATCGGGCGGTCCACGCGCTGACGGGAAGACGACACGAGCTCGCGTGCCGGTCCACGACCGGGCCGTGACGTCGTTTCGCCGACGGCGCGGGAAATTCCCCATCGGGGCGACGTGTTCAGCACATCGCCGATTCTGCATCGACCGTTTCAGAACGTGCTAGCGTCCCGTTCTGCATCGATCGCTACAGAACTGGAAGCGGGTTCGACCATGGGACTGCTCGAAGGCAAGACCGCCGTCGTCACCGGCGGCAGCACCGGCATCGGCCTGGCCGCCGCCCGGCGCCTCGCCGCGGAGGGCGCGCACGTGTTCATCACCGGACGCCGCGAGGAAGAGCTGGCGAAGGCCGTCGCCACCGTCGGCGACGCGACCGGCGTGCGCGGCGACGTCAGCGTCGCCGCCGACGTGGACCACCTCTACGAGCAGGTGCGCGCCCGCGGCGCCGGCCTGGACGTGCTGTTCGCCAACGCGGGGATCAACCACCTCGCGCGGCTGGTGGAGCTCACCGAGCAGGACCACGACCGGGTCTTCGACATCAACGTCAAGGGCACCTTCCTCACCGTGCAGAAGGCCGTCCCGCTGCTCAACGACGGAGCCTCGGTGATCCTCACCGGCTCGACCGCGGGCAGGCGCGCCGTGCCGGGCATGGGCGCGTACGGGGCGTCGAAGGCCGCGGTGCGCGCCTATGCGCGGACCTGGGCCAACGAGCTGAGCGGCCGGGGCATCCGGGTCAACGCCGTCTCCCCGGGGCCGATCGACACCGCGATGTTCGAGCAGGTCTTCGACACCGACGAGAAACGCTCCTCGGTCGCCGCCCACGTGCCCGCCGGGCGGGCCGGTCTCCCCGAGGAACCCGCCGCGGCGGTGGCGTTCCTCGCCTCGCCGCAGAGCAGCTTCATCCACGGCGCCGACATCCTCGTCGACGGCGGTGAACTCGTCGCCTGAGCCGCACGGCCCCGGGAACCGCCGGGCCGCCGCCGCGCACCCGGCGGCGGCCCGGGCTATCCGGCGCCGGAGGCACCCCGCGCACCGGAGCGCGCCGTGTCCCGGATCGGCGCCACCCCGAACATCCGCTTGTAGTCGCGGCTGAACTGGGAGGCGCTCGCGTACCCGACGGCGGACGCGATGCGCGCCAGCGCGTCCGCGTCGGCCACGACGAGGCGCCGGGCCTCGTGCAGCCGCGCCTGCTTGTGGAACCGGACCGGGGTCGTCCCGGTCGCAGTCTTGAAGTGCCGATGGAAGGTCGTCGCGCTCATCCCCGCCCGCTCCGCGAGCCGTGCCACGTCCACCGGCGCGTCGACGTGCTCGCGCAGCCAGGTGGTGCAGTGCCCGATGCGGCCGAGCACGCTGTCCGCCCTGGCCAGCTGCAGCAGCGCTGCCCCGCCCGGCCCGCTCAGCACCCGGTGCAGCAGTTCCCGGCGCACGCCGGCCGCGAGGACTTTCGCGTCCACCGGGTCGTCGGCGAGCCGCAGCAACCGCAGCAGCGGTTCGAGCACCGCGGGCCCGGCCGGGTGCACCGACACCGCGCCGTCGTCCTCGAACGACAGCGCGGGCAGCTCCGCGGCGAGCCCGGTGAGCTGTTCGCGGTCGATCGGCAGCTCCACCGCGAGGTACGGTTCCGCCGCGCTCGCGCCGGTCACCTGGGCCAGCGCGGGCAGGTCGATGCCGCAGGTCACCAGCTCGCCGCCGCGGTAGCCGACCACCCGATCACCGATCCGCAGCTGCTTGGCGCCCTGGACCACCACGTAGAGCGCCTTCCGGTACAGCAGCGGCATCGGCGGGGTCGGCGCGGTCTCGACGTACCGGCGCACCCCCACCGCCGCGAACCGGCCGGGGTCGTCGACGTGGTGCGCGAGCAGGTCCCGGATCTCGGTCAGCACGGTCCCGAGCGTACCCACCACCGCCGGGCCCGGGCGGTGCCCGCGGCAGGATCGGGCAAGAAGCCGGTGCTCGTGGTCCTGGAGGTGCCGCACCGCCGCGCCTAGCGTCGTCCTGGTCCCGAGAGGACCGGCCGGGAGCGGAGTTCTCCCCGCGGTTCTCCCACTTCTTCCCCTTCCGGAGCCGATGATGACCGCAGAGCAGTCCACTTCGGACGATCTCGACGCCGTGCTCGACCGGTTGGCGCACGGGCTCGCGCACCCGATCCGCTCGCCCCTGCTGCACGATCCGGGTGAGGAGGGGCTCGACTACGAGGAGCTGTCCTTCCCGTCGCAGGACGGGATACCGCTCGAAGCGTGGTACGTGCCGTGCGAGGGCTCGGACCGGCTGATCGTCTGCATGCACCCGCGTTCGTTCAGCCGCGCCGGTGTCCCCGCGCACCTCGAACCGTGGCGGTCGGCGTTCGGCACCGGGCTCGGCAACGACTTCGACGTGAACTTCGTGCCCAACTACCGGATCCTGCACGACAACGGGTACCACGTGCTGGCGTTCGACTTCCGCAACTTCGGGCTCAGCGCCGCGGCGAACGGCGGGTTCCCGTCGAACTTCCGGTTCGAGGCCAGGGACGTCCTCGGGGCGCTGGCCCACGTCCGATCGCACCCCGAGCTCGCCGGGATGAAGCTCGGCCTGTTCGCCGCGTGCCTGGGCGCGGACAGCACCTTCCGGGCGATCTCCGCGGAGCCGCGGGCGTTCGACGGGGTGCGCTGCCTGGTGGCGCCGCTGCTGCTGTCACCGCGCGCCATCCTGGAGCGGCAGCTGGAGCGCGCCGGGCTCGCCGAGCACGCCGACGAGGTCGACCGGCGCCAGCAGCTGCACACCAGCATCCGGCTCGCCGAGGGTTCGCCCGCGCGGTTCGCGCCGGACGTGCTGCTGCCGACGCTGACCTACGGGGTGCACGACGACGCGCTGGTGGACCGGTCCGACCTGCAGCGGATCTTCGACCGGATCGGGGCAGCGGACAAATCGCTGTTCTGGATCCACGGCACCACCCGGCGCTGGGACGGCTACGCGCACTTCCAGCGGCACCCGGAACGCGTCCTCGAATGGCTCGACGCCCGCATGGAATAGCCGGGCGCCCGAAGCCGATCCGTCAGCCGCCGAACGGGGTGTCCAGGTCGTCCGCGTTCTCCCGGCTCGTCCGCGGGCGGGGCGGCTCCGGGTCGGCGGAGGCCCGCTCGGGGGCGAGGAAGACGACGGGAGCCACCGGAGCCGGGCGGGGCTCGGTCCGGTGCGGTTGCTGCGCCGCCGCGCGGGGGTCGGTGTGGAAGGCGACCTCGGCGGGCCGTGCCGGAGTGCTCATGTGCAGGCCTTTCGTACTAGGTGTGTGCGCCCGCGGCGGTGTGCGGCGGGCGGTGGACTTGCGGGTGCGGTCAGCCGGTGACGAGCACGCGGCCGCCGCCGACGGCGGCGAGCTGGCGCAGCGCGCTGGCGACCGCTTCGGATTCGGTGCCGATGATCCGCGCGGTGTGCTGGCCCTCGGCGTCGGTGATCTGCCAGGCGTCCTCGGACAACGTCGGTGCGACGTAGCGGATTCGGCGCATCAGGCCACCACCTCCGCGGGGCGGCGTCCGGACTTCCGCTGCCGCGGCACCGCACCGCCGGGTGGGAGGAGCTCGATCCCGGCGGCGTGCAGCGCGGTCCGCACACGCGGCGCCGCACCGGTGACGCGAAGCCGGAGTCCTCTGTGGACCGCGTAGGCGTCGGCGGCGGCGAGCAGGTCCGCGCCCGCCGAATCGATGTCGCCTGCCGCCGCGAGGTCCACGACGGTCTCCGGTGGCGCGGTCAGCAGGTGGGACCAGAGCCGCTCGGCCAGCGCCGTCACCTCGGCTCCGGCGAGGTCGCCGCGCACGGTGAACGGGGTGGGTTTGTTCGTGATCAAGTGGGGGGTGATCGCCCGCATGGGATCTCCAGTAGTGGGACGGGTGCGGCACGGCGCGGACGCTGGGCGTCGCTGCTGCGGGCCGCGGGGAAGGACGTGGGTCGGGAACGCACCGCGCTGGGCGGGATTCGACTCGACCGGTGGTGGGAGAACCGGTGCGCGACGAGCGGCGGGAGGATGATCGCGCCCTGCGAGGGGCGGCGTCCTCACCGCGGTGCGGTCGTCGCGACTCCCGGCCCGTCCGGCACGCCTCGGCCGCGGGGCGGCGGGCAGGTGCCGGACGGGGAGGTACCGCGGTCCCGGCTCGGCGCGGAGCGCACGAGCCGGGGACGGGTCAACGCGAGATCAGAGCGCGCGGACGAGCTCGGCCTGCGGGCCCTTGGGGCCCTGGGTGACGTCGTACGAGACGGCCTGGTTCTCCTCGAGGCTGCGGAAGCCCGCGCCGTCGATGGCCGAGTAGTGCACGAACACGTCCGGGCCGCCCGCGTCGGGGGCGATGAAGCCGAAGCCCTTTTCAGCGTTGAACCACTTCACGGTGCCCTGAGCCATGTGCATCTCCATTCAGAAGGGGAAGTTCCACGGGTCGCACAGGGATGGCGACCCGGGGCCGGGTGATCTCAGACGGCGGCTTCACTCCAGCTGAACCAAAGACAGCAGCTCGCCCGCATCAACAATCCTGCGAGCGTGCGCGAACACGAACCCAGAAACAACGACCACCTTGAACGTTACACGTCGCGGACGACCTTGGCCACCGCGACACCCCGCTAGCGGCCGAGCGGCAGCCGCGCGCGTCCCCCGCGTCCCGCGATACCCGGCCGCGACGCGGGCCGACGCAGTCCGATGTGGACGGACATGTCGCACCGGCCGGGCGGCTCCCGGGCACCGCGCGCACTCCCAGCGTTCTCACAGGAAGTTTCCCGGGAGTTCACGGACTGTTCGGATACGTTCCCGATCATGATCTTCCCGAGACGGGGGCGAGCGCGCACCTCGGCGCGCCGACCCCGCGCCGAACCCGGCGGAACGCGGCCGGACCCGGTGTCCGACACCCGCGAGGTCGGCAGCCGGTTCCGCGCACCGAGCAAGCTGCACGCGTTCAACCGCTACGAGCTCAAGTACCTGGTGCCCGCCACCCAGGTCGCCGAGGTCCGCGCCGAGCTCGCCGCCCGCATGGACGTGGACCACCACTCCGGACCGGGCGGGTACGACGTGTGGAGCCTGTACTACGACACCCAGCGGTTGCGCTTCTACCACGAGAAGATCGAGGGCCTGAAGTTCCGCCGCAAGCTGCGCATCCGCCGCTACGGGGCCCCGTCCGCGGACGCCCCCGTCTCGGTGGAGATCAAGCAGCGGGTGAACCGGGTGACGCAGAAGCGCCGCGTCATGCTGCCCTACGAGGCGGCGCGCCGGCTCTGCGACCAGCGGGAACGGGTCGAGCACCCGGGCGCCGACCAGGTCTTCGTGGACGAGGTCCTCGACCTGATCACCCGGTTGGACCTGCGTCCGGTCGCGATGACCGGGTACCGGCGCGAAGCCTACGCCGGTGTCGACGCCGACCTGGGCCTGCGCGTGACGATGGACCACCGGATCCGCGGGCGCGACCGCGACTTCGACCTCAACGCCGAGACCGAGAACCGCTACATCCTCAGCCCGCACTTCGCGGTGCTGGAGGTGAAGGCCAACGAACGCGCACCGTACTGGATCACCGACCTGGCCGCCCGCCACGGCCTGCAGATCCAGCGGATCTCCAAGTACTGCCAATCGATCGAGGCGCACGGACTGGCGCCGCGCTCGATCTTCCACCTGCCCGAAGCGGACGTCGACGCCGAACGCCCGCAGACAGAACGCGAGCTCCTCCCATGAACCTCGACTTCGGATTCACCGACCTGTCCGGCACGTTCAGCGTGCTCGACGTGGCCATCGCGCTGCTGCTGTCGTTCGCGTGCAGCCTCGTGGTCGCCTGGACCTACCGGTCCACCCACCGCAACATCTCCTACAGCCAGAGCTACGTGCACACCCTGATCGTCCTCGGCATGATCATCTCGTTGATCATGCTGGTGGTGGGGTCCAACATCGCCCGGGCGTTCGCGCTGGTCGGCGCGCTGTCGGTGGTGCGGTTCCGGAACGCCATCAAGGAGACCCGCGACGTCGGGTTCATCTTCCTGGTGATGGGCATCGGGATGGCCTGCGGCACCCGCTTCTACACGCTCGCCATCATCGCCACGGTGCTGGTCTGCGCGGTGGTCCTGCTGATGCACCGGCTCAACTGGTTCGCGCTGGACGTGCAGCGCCAGGTGGTCAAGGTGCAGGTCCCGGCCGACGGGGACGACCACGGCCCGGCGATCGACGACGTGCTCATCCGGTTCACCGACGAGTACGAGCTGATCAGCACCGAGACCATCCGCGGCGGGGCGCTGCTGGAGCTGGCCTACACCGCGCGGCTGAAGAAGAACGTCAAGCCCGGCGCGGTCATCGAGGCACTGCGCGAGGTCACCGCCGGGCAGAAGGCGACCGTCCTGACCGGGTACGACCAGACGGACATGTGAGATGAGCAGCCACCAGGAACCCGCCCGGCGCCGCTGGAAGCACCGCATCCCGGTGCGGCTGCGCCACCACTGGAAGGTCCCCGCCGGACTGGCGGTCGTGGCCGCGCTGCTGATCGCCTTCGGCGACGCGCGGGTGCGCCCGCTGTTCATCGCCGAACCCGTCGTGCAGGAGACCGTCACCGAGGACATCGCCGGTACCGGCGACCTGTTCGACGGCGGGGAGCACGCCATCGAGGTGCGCTTCGACCAGGCCGAGTACGCGGACATGATGCGCACCTTCCGCGAGGAGGGCGAGAAGCAGTTCATCCGCGCCGACCTCACCGTCGACGGCACGCTCGTCGAGGACGTGGGGCTGCGGCTCAAGGGGAACTCCACCCTGATGAGCCTGCGCGGGCAGGACCGGCAGGGGCCGGGCGGGATGCCCGGTGGCGGAGATCCCGCAGGTGCACCGGGCGCCGGGGCCGATTCGCCCGGTGGCGGCGCTGCGAACCCGGGCGATGTCGCGGGCGATCCCGGCGGTGCCGGGGAGAATCCCGACGGTGTCGATACGAATCCCGGTGGTGCCGAATCGAATCCTGGCGATGCCGAGACGAATCCCGGCGGTGGCGGCGAGAATTCCGGTGATGCCGAGGCGAATCCTGCTGGTGCTGCCGAGAATCCGAGCGGTGCCGCCGCGATTCCCGGTGGTGAGCAGGAGAACGCACCCGACGAGTCCACTACGGACGGTGCTCGGCCCGATGCCGAGCAGCAGGGGCGCCGTGGCGGCCCGTCCATGGTCTCGCTGTCCGAGGACGAGCCCGAGAAGATCCCGTGGCTCATCAGCTTCGAGGAGTTCGCCGAAGGACGCGCCTACCAGGGCCACAGCGAGATCACGCTGCGTCCGGAGGCGGGTGGCACCGCGACCGCCGTCAACGAGGCCCTCGCCCTGGAGCTGACCGCGGCCGCCGGGGAGACGACGCAGCCGTACACGCTCACCTCGGTCAGCGTCAACGGCGGCGCGGCCGTGCCGCGGCTGCTGCTCGACCCGCCCGACGCGGCGTGGGCCGAGCAGCACGGCGACGGCGTGCTCTACAAGGCGCGGGCGGGCGGCTCGTTCGAGTACCTGGGCGACGATCCCACCGACTACGAGGAGGCGTTCAAGCAGATCAACAGCGAGGGCAACTACGACCTGCAGCCGGTGCTGGACCTGCTCTCGTTCGTCGACGAGGCGGACGATGAGGAGTTCGCGGCGGAACTCGACGAGCACGTGGACACCGCGTCCTTCGCCCGCTACCTCGCGCTCCAGAACCTGCTCGCCAACGGTGACGCCATGGACGGGCCCGGGAACAACTACTACCTGTGGTACGACACCGAGCAGGAGCGGTTCACCGTGTTGTCCTGGGACCTCAACCTGTCGTTCAGCGGCATGGGGATGGGGCCCGGCGGAGGCGGGCCGGGCGCGTGGCCCGGCGGTCCCGACGGCGGCGGTCCCGATCAGCAGGGCGGTCCCGATCAGCAGGACGGTCCCGGCGAGCAGGGCGGCATGCCCGGCGGGCCGGACGGCGAACGACCCGGCGGCAGTGGTGGCGGCAAGGCTCGCGGCAGCGGCGCGCTCAAGGAGCGCTTCCTCGCCGACGAGCGGTTCCGCGCCGACTACGAGGCGGCGTACGCGGACCTGCACCGGGAGCTGATCGCCGACGGCACCGCCGCCGAGCTGCTGGAGCGCATCACCGCGAGGGCGGAAGGCGTCGGAGACGCGGCGGCCCGCACCGCGCACGACACCATCGCCCAGCAGATCGCCGCCACCGGCCCGACGCCGAGCGAGGACGTCGGCATCGGCGGCCCGGGGAGGTAACCGGCGCCCGGACCGGAGCGGCGCACGTCGCCCGGTCCGGGCCCTCACCTGCGGCGTGCACGGATCGGAACCATCGGTGCACGCCGCGTGGCGCACCCGCTTGCCGATCACCCCGGCCCCCGGTGCGTAGCCTGTCCCGCGGTTTCGCGGTGATCGGCTCCGCGGACCGGTTCGGACGGCTCGTGCAGCTGCGCCTCGAACGGTCGGGGCCCACGAGGCGGTGGCAGCAGGAGGAGTGTCGTGGGTTCATCCCGGTTGAAGCGTTCCAGGAACGCCGCGCTGGCGGCCACCGTCGTCGCCACCGCCGTCGGCCTGTCGTCCGTCCCGGCGACCGCGGAACCGGCGGGCACCGCGACGGATGCGCAGAAGCAGCTCAAGGAACTGGGCCGCCAGGCCGAAGAGCTCACCGAGGTCTACAAGAAGGCGCAGGACGACCACACCAAGCGCCAGGACGAGCTGGCCCGCGCCAACGCCGACGCCGAACAGGCCGCGCGCACCACCGCCGACGCGCAGGCCGAAGAGGAGCGGTTCCGCGGCCAGGTCGACCAGTTCGTGCACGCCTCCTACCAGGGCGCCCGGATGAGCAAGCTGTCCGCGCTGCTCGTCAGCGAATCACCCGACGAGTTCCTCGACCGCTCCTCCGCGCTGGACGTGCTCGCGCACGACAACGACGACGCCGTCACCAAGCTCGCCGACGCGACCGCCCAAGCGCAGCGCGGCGAACAGCAAGCCCGGTCCGCGCACGAGCGCGCGACCCGGGCCGAAGCCGACGCGGCACGGCTCGAAGGCGAGATCGCGGGCAAGAAGGAGGAGATGGACGCCCAGATCGCCAAGGTCAAGGAGCAGTACGAGAGCCTCAGCGAGCATGAGCAGGACTCGCTGTCCGGCGGCGGCAGCAAGATGGGCTCGCTGATCGGCTCCGGCGCCGCGATCAAGGCGGTCAACGCGGCGCTCAGCAAGCAGGGCTCCCCGTACGTGTTCGGCGCGAAGGGCCCGAGCCAGTTCGACTGCTCCGGCCTCGTGCAGTGGTCGTTCAAGCAGGCGGGGGTGTCGTTGCCGAGCTCCACCCAGTCGCAGATCTCCGAGGGCGAGAAGGTCTCGCAGAGCGAGATGAAGCCCGGGGACGTGATCTTCTTCTACAGCTCCGGCAGCCACGACGGCATCTACCTCGGCAACGGCAAGATGGTGCACGCGCCGACCGAGGGGCAGACCGTGACCGTCGAAGAGGTCAAGTACATGGGAGAGATCAACTCGGTCCGCCGCTTCGCGGGATGAGCTCCGTTCCCCTGTTGCGGAGGGGCTGGTGCCGGTCGATCAGGTGGTCGCTGCTCAGCTGCTGCGCCGCTGACAGGAACATGAGCGGGCTCGCGGTCAGGTCGTGCCCAGGTGGCCGAAGGCCTTGTCGGCCGCTGCTCGTTCGGCGGTCCGGCGGACGGCTCGGGTCAGCGCCGAGCCCGGTTCGACCGCGCTGGCGACCAGGGCGATCGACGCCGTCGGGGCCGGATCGGACAGCCGCAGCACCCGCGATCCGGCGGGCGGGTGCAGGGTGTGCAGCCAGGACTCGGGAACGATCGTCGCCCAGCGGCCGGTGCCGACGTGCGCGATCAGCGTGACCAGCGAGTCCGATTCCAGCCGCGGCGCCACCACCAGCTCGCGCGCGGAGATCGCCTCGTCGATGAGCTGGCGGCCGCGCATCCCCTCGTCCAGCAGGCACATCGGCAGTTGCAGCGCCTCCGGCCAGCTGATCGAGTCGGACTGCCCGCTGATCAGTTCGCCGCTGGCCAGCAGCACGTGCCGTTCCTCGTAGAGCGGGGTGACCGCGAGATCGGCCAGGTCCTGCTCCTTCGGGTGGATGATCCCGGCGTCCAGCTCGAACCGGCGGATGCGTTCGAGGATGTCCGCCGAACGCAGGTCCGTCTCCAGCCGCACCCTCGCCAGCGGATGCTCGGTGCAGAACGGGTCGGTGATCAGCGCGACCGTGCTCGCCGCGGCCGGGATCACGCCCAGCCGCAACGTGCCGGTCAAGCCGGTCTGGAGCGCCGCGGCCTCGTGCTTCAGCGCGTCGTGCTCGGCCAGGACGCGGCGCGCCCACAGCACCAGCCGCTCCCCCTCCGGCGTGAGTCCCTCGTACTGGTGGCCGCGCCGCACCAGCGGCACCTTCAGCTCGTGCTCCAGCTTGCGGATCGCCTCGGACAGCGCGGGTTGGGACACGTAGCAGGCGTTGGCGGCGCGGGCGAAGTGCCCCTCCCTGGCGAGCACCACGAAGTACTCGAGCTGTCGGAACAACATGTCCCCATTCGACCACGGCGGGTGGCCGAACGGTGCCGCCGCTCCGCGGTGGGCCGGCCGGGTTCGCGGGCGCGGTCCCGGCACCGCACCGCCCGGTGAAAACGATCACGATGTGCACCCGGGGTCGGCACCACCAGCGTCGATAACGAGCACCTATCGACCGTTCGGCAACTCCGCTTGGACCCGCGGCGCGTTCCGGCGAACCCTGGTGCCCGAACCGCGGCGCCGCCCGCGCCACCGACCAGGAGCAGCCGAGGACGATGCCGGAGCACGACGACGCGACCGACGTCCCCTGGACCCGAGCCCGCGCCCTCGCGCGCGGCGCCGGTCGGCCGCTGCCGCGGCTGAGCCGCGAGCTCCCCGACGCGCTCGGCCACACCCTCGCCGAACCGCTGACCGCGCTCACCGACCTGCCGCCGTTCGACAGCTCCGCGATGGACGGGTGGGCCGTGTCCGGACCCGGCCCGTGGCGGCTGCGCGCCGGGCAGGCGCTGGCGGGCACCGAGCCCGAGCCGCTGGCCGACGGGGTCGCGGTCGGCATCGCCACCGGAGCTCAGCTGCCGCCCGGCCGGGCCGCGGTGCTGCGCCGCGAACACGGGCGGGTGGAGAGCGCCACCGGCCTGCTCGTCGACCGGACCGCGACCCTGCCCGAGCCCGGGCGCGACGTCCGCAAGCGCGGGCAGGAGTGCCGGGTCGGTGAACCGCTGCTGCCCGCGGGAAGCACCGTCACGCCCGCGGTGCTGGGGCTGGCCGCGGCCGCCGGGTACGACCGGCTCGTCGTGCACCGCGCGCCGACGGTGGAACTGCTCGTCCTCGGCGACGAACTCCTCGACTCCGGGGCACCCCGCGGCGGCCGGGTGCGGGACGCGCTGAGCCCCATGCTCGCGCCGTGGCTGCGCTGCGGCGCCGAGGTGATCGGGCGGCGCCGCATCCCCGACACTGCCGAGCCGCTGCACGAGGCCCTCCGCGACTCGACCGCCGACGTCGTGGTCACCACGGGCAGCACCGCCGCCGGACCCGTCGACTTCCTGCACGCCACGCTCGCCGAGCTCGAAGCCCGGCTGCTGGTGGACTCCGTGGCCGTGCGGCCGGGACATCCCATGCTGCTGGCCGAACTCCCCGACGGCGCCGACGGCCGGGCCCGGCGGCTGGTCGGCCTGCCCGGCAACCCGCTGGCCGCCGTCGCGGGCGCCGTCACGCTGGCGGCCCCGCTGCTGGGCGCGCTCGCCGGCCGGTCCGATCCCGAGCTACAGCAGGCCACCGCGGCCGACGACCTCCGCGGGCACCCCCGCAACACCAGCCTGGTGCCGGTGGAACTGCGCGGCCGCACGGCGGCACCGCTGCCGTTCGGCGGCCCGGCGATGTTGCGCGGCCTGGCCCTCGCCGACGGGCTCGCCGCGGTCCCGCCGGGTGGTCTCCGCACCGGTGACGCGGTGCAGATCGTCGAACTCCCCCAGCCCTGGGCCTGATCGCGTCCACATCGGACCGTGTCGCCCGCTGCGGGTCCCCCACCGGCTGCCGAGCCGCCCGCCGAACCACGATCACGGGTCGGCACCGCCGCTCGCCGATCAGGACGCGACGTGGGACGGACTCCCGGCGCCTCCGCGCCCGAACGGCGGCTGACCGGCAGCGGAATCGCGTGTGCGCACCGCCGCCGGAGGCACGGGGCTGCTCGTCGCGGTCTCGGTGACCGGTGCGGTGCACCGGAAACGCAGGCATGTTCCCGCGCCCGCCCTGGTGCGCGCGGGCGCGCCGGACCGGCGCCCTCCCCCACCCGGGCAGATCAGGACGCCGGTCCGCCGCGCGGCCGACCCCGCTGCGCACCGCACGGGCCCGGCGTGATCGGGTCGTGCTCCTGCCACGGGATGCGCGATCGGCCGGCCGGATCTGGCGGTTAGCCGCCACTGTCCGAATCGGCGGGCGGTGCGCGCTTAGCCTCCGTCCTGCGTGCAACTCGCCGAGCAGGAGGAGCAGACATGCCCAGGTACTCGATGACCGCCGCACTCTCCGGTGCCGCGACCGCGTTGCTGCTGGTCGCGGGCGCGCCGCTGGCCGGAGCGGACACCGGCGCGGCCGCCGAGCCGCACGTCGTCACCTACGACGCCAGCGGGGCCGCGGAATTCCAGCAGGCCATCGACGAGGCCACCGCGACGTGGAACGACCAGGTCAGCAACGTCAAGTTCGAGAAGGCCACCGACGGGCAGGCCGACCTCACGGTCCTCGCGGACGACGACTGGCCGCGCGCCCAGGTGGACGGGCTCGGCTCGGGCACCGTGTGGATGGGACGCCAGGCCGTCGACGAGGGCCACTTCGTGCCGCGCATCGCGACCCACGAGCTCGGCCACATCCTCGGGCTGCCCGACGACCGCACCGGTGTCTGCGAGGACCTGATGTCCGGGCACAGCGCCGGAACCGAGTGCAAGAGCACGCTGCCCAACGCCGAGGAGAAGGCCGAGGTCGAGTCGAACTTCGAGCAGGGCGCGTCGATCGAACCCCGCCTGTACAGCGAAGCCCCGGCCCTCGCCGGGCACTGATCCCACCGCCCGACCGCCTGCGGCGCGAACCGTCCCCGTCGGGGAGGTTCGCGCCGCGGTGCGTCCAGGCGAACCATCCACAATGGATGATCGAGCGGTTCACCCCGCGAGCGGGGTGAGTTCTCCGGCCAGGTCGGTGTGCAGCCAAGCGGGGAGATCCGCGGCGGGGATGCGTTGGCTGAGCAGGAAGCAGAGCTTGGCGTAGGCGGCCTCGAAGGTCATGTCGGCCGCACCGATCGCCCCGGCGTCCAGCAGCGCGCGTCCGGCGGCGTACCGGTCCAGGTCGATCCGGGACCGCTGCGACTGGCTGAGCACGACGACGGGCGTGCCACCGGAGCTCAGCTCCTCGATCACCTGGGTGAAGCCCGGCTCGCCGCTCGGGCCCACCCCCAGCCCGTAGCCGCGGAGGAGCACCGCGTCCGGCGCGGGGCTGGTCAGGTGCCGGAACCGCTCGGCGTTCATGCCGGGCACCACGGTGACCACGGCGATGTCCTGCCGCCGGTAGGGGGCGAGCGCGCCGAGCGCCGGTGCGGGCCGTTCGGCGACGGGCGCCGGGTGCGGGCTGGTGAACCCGTGCCGGTCCAGCGCGGAGCTCTTCGTCGCGCGAGGGCCGGCGATGAGCTCCCCGTCGAAGAACACCGCGAGCGCCCGGCCGACCGCCCCGCTCGTCACGGCCTCCACCGCGCCGCGGACGTTGTCCGCCGCATCCGACCCGGGCAGGGCGAACGGCACCTGGGCTCCGGTGAACACGACGGGTTTCCCGAACCCGGCCAGCGCGTAGGAGACGGCGGCCGCGGAGTGCGCGAGGGTGTCGGTGCCGTGCAGCACGACGAACGCGTCGTGCTCGTCGCGGTGCGCGCGGAGGTGGTCGACGATGCGCTGCCAGTCGTCCGGCGTGGCGTCGGACGAGTCGATCAGCTGCTCGAACGCGTGGAACCCGACGGTGACGTCCGGCCGGTCCCGCAGCAGCGCGGCGACCTCCGATTCGACGTCGGCACCGGGCTCGAGGCCGCGCGGCGAGTCGATCATGCCGATCGTCCCGCCGGTGTACAGGAACAGCATCCGGTGCATCTGACGTCCTTCGCGGGGTTTCTCGGCCGATCGGTCGTCCGGACGCTACCCCAGCTGGACTCGTGGTCCAATTCTGGACAATGTGATCCAAGTCGTGCGACCGTTCCCGCAGCGGCGACACCGGAGGGGACCGTGACCGACGACGCGGCGCACGACGCCGACGAGCACCTCATCCGCGAGGCGGAGGTGATCGCCACCGCGCTCGGCCGGATGTTCCCCGGGCTGTGCGAAGTGGTGCTGCACGACCTGCGCGACCCGTCGCACGCCATCCGGGTCGTCGAGAACGACCTGTCCGGCCGCGAGGTCGGGGACTCGGCCACCGAGCTCGGGCTGCGGCGCATCGGCGACCCGGACCACCCGCGCGTGATCCAGAACTACCCGAACCGGTTCCCGGACGGGCGCCCCGCGAAGAGCACCTCGATCGGCATCAAGAACGCCGCGGGTCGCTACATCGCCGCGCTGTGCCTGAACCTGGACGTCTCGGTGCTCTCCCCGGTGACGCTGGCGCTGTCCAACCTGATCGCCACGGACGCCGAGGAGCACCGGGCACCGCTGGAGAACCTGCGCGACCGCGGCACCCGCGACCTGCGCGAGATCGTCGAACGCACCGCGGCGGACCGGGCCGCCACCCCGCGAACTCTGCCGAAGGAGGCGAAGAAGGAGCTGGTGCGCCGGTTGCGCGCGGACGGCCACTTCGCCTCGCACGACGCCGCGCAGACCATCGCCGACCTGCTCGGGGTGTCCCGGGCGACCGTCTACAACTACGCGAGGTGACCGTGACCGACGAACCCGGCCTCATCGACCGCGCCGGGCGCCGCTACCCGCTCGGGGAACCGCGCTGGCGCGGCGACGACGGGTCGCCGCTGCTGGTGGAGCCGCTGCCGGGCATCGGGCGGGAGCGGATCGACACCGGCGTCACCTCGCAGTGGCGCTACGCGGCCGCGCTCGCCCGACCGGACGTGCCGCCGGTGAGCCTCGGCGAAGGGCGGACTCCGCTGCTGCCGCGGCGGTTCGCGGGCCTGGACGTCGCGGTGAAGGTCGAGGCGCACAACCCGACGGCGAGCTTCAAGGACCGCGGCGTCTCGGTCCTGATCAGCACGTTGCGAGCGCAGGGCGTGCGCGCGGTGCTGGAGGATTCCAGCGGCAACGGCGGTTCCTCGATCGCCGCCTACTGCGCGGCCGCGGGCATCGACGCGCGCATCCTCGCACCGGAGTCGACCTCGCCGGCCAAGGTGCTGCAGAGCCGCGTCCACGGCGCGACCGTCGAGCTCGTCCCGGGCAGCAGGCAGCGCACCGCGGACGAGGCGGTGCGCCGCTCCGCGGAGCGGTTCTACGCGAGCCACAACTGGCATCCCGCCTTCCTGGACGGCGTCAAGCTGATCGCCTACGAGATCTGGGAGGACCTCGGGTTCCGCGCGCCCACCGCGGTCGTCGTCCCGGCGGGCGCGGGCAGCCTGGTGCTGGGCTGCGCCGCGGGGTTCGCCGAGCTGCGGCGCGCCGGGCAGATCGACCGGGTGCCGCGGCTCCTGGTCTCGCAGCCGGAGCACTGCTGCCCGCTGGTGCGCGCCTTCGCCGCCGGAGCGGAGGCCGTCGAGGACGCCGACTGGCCCGCCACGATCGCCGAGGGCACCGCGATCGCCCGGCCGGTCCGCGACCGGGAGGTGCTGCGCGCGCTCCGGGACAGCGGCGGGTCGGCCACCGCCGTTCCGGAGCGGGAACTGCGCTCGGCGACCCTCGAACTCGCCGGGACCGGGCTCTACGCCGAACCGACCAGCGCCCAGGTGGTGCCCGCCGTCGCGCGGTTCGCCCGGGACGGGCTGCTGGGGCCGGAGGACACCGTCGTCGCGGTGCTCACGGGTTCCGGGCTCAAGGCGAGCGCTGCGATGTCCCGGCTGCTGGCGGACTAGCTCGGCGGGCCGCGGCGGCGGGCGTCCCGTCCGGACGCCCGGAGCCGAACCCACTGGACCTGGAAGTCCACTTAGGACACCAGTGGGTAAGGTCCCCTTGCACCGAGGGAAACGGGGCTCCGCACTCCCAGCAGCAGCGAGGTGAAGTCGCCGAGCACCCGCTGCACGTCGGGGCGCACTTCGCGGCGGTCGAAGAAGGTGCGGTCCAGCGTCGGATCGGGCCGGGCGCTCCACTGCCCGAGCACTTCGGCGAACGCGGTGAGCAGCACCGCCGACCCGGAAACAACGCGCGAGTGGCGCACTTCTCGACAGCGGGCCGACGCCACGGCCGGAACCGGATCGACCACCTGGGGTGAGCGATGAGCCGGAGATCCGCCACGTCCGTCCGCAGTGGACGGTGCGGGCGACACCGGCACCATCGCGGGGAAATCGGCGGAACCGGGTGCCACCTCGCGTCGAACACCGGTAGTTTCCACGGCCGGGGCAGTCCGCGGGCCGCCCGACGACCGGCAGCCCGCCCGGTCCGCCCCGACGCCGACCCGCCCCGGACGTGCCATGACAACGGTCCCGCTGCTCACCGCCGCCGCGCCCATCCTCGTCGTGCTGCTGTTGCTGGCGGTGCGCGTCCCATCGCTGTGGGCCGGGGCCGCGGGCCTCGTCACCGCCGCCCTCGCCGCGCTGCTGGAGTTCCCGCCGGACGCGGCAGGGATCACCGCCGCGCGGGGCATGGCGCCCACCGTCGTCGAGGTCGCCGTGATCCTGCTCGGCGGCGTCGGGCTCGCCGAGGCCATGCGCCGCGGGGGTGCGCAGGACCGGATCGCCGACTGGCTCGACGGCGCCGAACGCGGCGCGGACCGCACCGCGACCCTGCTGCTGCTGGTGTTCGGGCTGACGCCGTTCATGGAGTCCGTCACCGGGTTCGGCCTCGTCGTGGTGATCACCGCACCGCTGTTGGTCCGGCTCGGGCTGTCGCCGGTCAAGGCGGTGGTGTCCGGGCTGCTCGGGATGGTGCTGGTGCCGTGGGGTTCGCTCGGGCCCGGCACCCTGATCGCCGCGCGGCTGGGCGGGGTGGACTCCGGGGAGCTCGGGTCGTGGTCGGCGCTGCTGACGCTGCCCGTCCTGGTGGTGAGCGCGGGCGCCGTGCTCGCCCTCGACGTCGGACGCCCGGCACCGCGGCAGCTGGTGCTCACCTCGGCGGTGGTGCTCGTGGAGTGGATCGCGCTGATCGCGGCGAACCTGGTGCTGTTCCCACCGGCCGGAGTGCTGGCCGCGGCCGCGGTGATCGCGGGGCTGCTGGCCCGCACCCGCCTCGCGAACGGGCCGCTCCCGGCGGTGGACCGGGCGCTCGGGCTGGCGCTGCTGCCGTACTGCGTGCTGGTCGGCGGGATCTTCGCCGCCACCGGGGTGTCGGCGCTGCTGGGCGCGGGCGGTCCGGCCGCGGTGGTGGTGGCGAATCCGGCGGTGTGGCTGGTGATCGCCGCTACCGTGGCCGTCGGCTCGCTCGACGTCCCGGCGGCGGACCGGTGGCGGGTGCTCCGCACCGCCGTGCGCCGGTGGGTGCCGATCGCGGGCAACGCCGTGCTGTTCATGGTGCTCGGCATCGTCATGGCCACCACCGGGATGGCCGAGCACCTCGCCGCGTCGGCCGCGCACGCCGGGTACGGGTTCGTCGCGGCGATCCCCGCGATCGGGGCGTTCGGCGGTTACCTCACCGGGTCCAACACCGGCGCGGCGGCGATGTTCTCGGCCGCGACCGCGACCGCATCGGCCGGGCTCGGTGCGACGCCGCTGATCGCGGTGGCGGGCCAGAACGTGGCCGGTTCGTTCGCGATCATCGCGTCACCGCCGCGGATCGCGCTGGCCACCGCCGTCGCGCTGCCGCCGGGAGAACGGCTGCCCGGCACCGCTCACGGCGTTCTCGCCGGGGCCGCCGCGACATCCGCGGTCCTGCTCGGCCTCCTCGTCCTCGCCCTCGCCTGACTCCCCCCCGCAGATCCACTCCGATGCAGGATGGAACGGCCGACTGCCCAGGAAGCCACATGTCGGTTTCCTGTCAGCGGCGAAGCCGCTGAGCCGACGACCACCTGAGACACCGGCACCGCCGCGGGTTCTCAGCGGGATTCTCGCGAGGACAGCGCCTGCTCCTGTGGCGGAGCCACCGGTGCGAACGATCCCGCAGCGAGAATCCCGCTGAGGTTCCGCCACCCGCCCACCGAGCAACAGAAGTGGAACCGTCAGCCAGTCCGGTTCCTGTGGTGCAGCAGGAGCCAGGCTGTTCCTGCTGCGACCAGCACGACGAGCACCACCGCCCAGTCCGGCACGGTCCCGGACAACTCCAGGACCCGGCCTTCGAGCCGAGCCTGGTCGGAGGCGCCGAGCACACCGCCGACGCTCGTCGTTCCGCGCGTGACCAGCATCAGCACCCCGACGGCCGCGGTCAGCAGCCCGCCGATCACCCCGGTCCAGGTGTTCTCCCAGCGCCCGATCCGCACCGGCCGCGGACGCACCAGGCCGCGCACGAACGGCAACCGGTCCCACAGCAGGCTCAGCACCAGCAGCGGCAGCGCCATCCCGGCCGCGAACACCAGCAGCACGATCCCGCCGCGCAGCGCGTTCCCGGACACCGCCGCGAAGGTCAGCACCGCCCCGAGCAGCGGACCGGCGCACACCCCGGCCAGCCCGTAGATCGTGCCGAGCGCGTACACCGACGCCGTCGAGGTGCCGGCCGAGCGCTGCGTCCTGCTCAGCATCGGCAGCGGCACGTCCAGCAGCATCAGCACCCCGAGCACGATCACCACGACCGCCGCCGTGCCGACGAAGGCCTCCCGGTGCTCGTTCACGAACGCGCCGAGCGTCCCGGCCAGGACGCCCAGCGGCACCAGCGTCGTGATCAGCCCGAGGTAGAACACCCCGGTGCGGGCGACCAGCGCGCCGGGCGCGGTGAAGGCGTAGGAGAAGAAGGCGGGCAGCAACATCACCGAGCACGGGCTCAGCAGGGTCAGCACCCCGCCGACGAACGCGCCGAGCAGTCCCAGTTCCACGCGCCCTACTTCCCGCCGGCGAGCGCGGAGTCCACGAACTCGCGGAAGTTCTCGATCGGCTGCGCGCCGGACAGCGCCGAGTTCCCGATGGCGAAGAACGGCACGCTGTTCACGCCGAGGCGCTGCGCGTCGCCGGTGCTCTGCTGCACCGCGTCCAGCAGCCGCGGGTCGTCGAGGTCGGCGGTGAACTTCGCGAGGTCGGGCACGCCGATCTCCTTCGCGAACCCGATCAGCCGATCCCGCGGGAGGTCGGGGTGGCCGGATTCGGGCGCGACGCGGTACACGGCGCCGAGGTACTCGGGGAACATGCCCTGGTTCCCGGCGGCGCGGGCGGCGACGGCGGCGGTGGCCGACTTCTCGCCGAAGAAGGAGACGTCGCGGATCTCGATGCGCAGCTTCCCCGAGTCCACGTACTCGCGGACCAGCGCGGGCAGCGTGTCCCGGTTGAACACGGCGCAGTACGGGCAGCGCAGGTCGGTCCACTCGACCAGCACCACGGGCGCGTCGGCGGCACCGAGCGCCATCGGGTCGTCCGGGTCCCGCGTCTCGACGCCCGCGGCCGCCTGCTGCGGCGGGGATGCCGCGCCGCCATCGGCGTTCGGCGCGGGCTGCGCGGTGGAGAGCTGGGCGACCACCACCACGAGCAGGAACGCGGACAGGGCCGCGAGGACGACGTTGGCGATCTTGGACCGGCGGTACTTCGCCGCTAGATCATCCGGGCTGTCGGCGGATCGATTCGTCACTCGCACTAGGATACATGTTGCATCCCAACGGCCCGCGGGCCTGCTTGGGAGGATGGGGGCTCGGGGGCGACGACGAGAGGCGGCACGATGGCCAGGACCACGCTCGACGAGGGCTCCGCGAACGAGCGCGCCTACCGGCACGTCCGGCAGGGCATCCTCACCGGGCGCTTCCCCGGCGGCACGATGCTCAGCGAGGCGACGCTCGCCGCCGAACTGGAAGTGAGCCGCACGCCGGTGCGGGCCGCGCTGGTCCGACTCCAGGAGGAGGGCTGGCTGACGATCTACCCGAAGCGCGGCGCCCTCGTGCAGACCCTCAGCGACCGCGCCGTCGCCGAACTCGCCGAGGCCAAGGCGATGCTCGAATCGGGCGCGGTCCGCGCCGCCCGGCCGCGCGCGCTGGCGGCGCTCGCCACCGAGATGCGCCCGGAACTGGTGCGGCAGCAGGAAGTCCTCGACGCCGGGGACCTGACGGCGTTCGTGGAGCTGAGCATCGCGTTCCACCGCTCGTTCGTCGCGGCCGCGGGCAACGAGGTGGTCTTGGAGCTCTACGACCGGCTCGCCGACCGGCAGCGCTTCCTGCTGTTCAGCTACGGGCGGCGGCTGCTGGACCGCGCCGCCGGGATCGTCGCCGAGCACGGGCTGCTGCTGGACGCCGCCGCGGCCGGGGACGGCGACGTGTTCGCCACGACCCTGCGCGAACACCTCACCAACAGCTACGGCGACGCGTCGTGAGTTCTTCCCGCCGCGCGAACGAGAACCGAGGAGGGCGCATGACCGAAGCCGATCCGATGTGGACGCTCCGCCGCCGCAGCAGCGAGAAGTGGCGCACGCACGACCCGGACGTGCTGCCGATGTTCGTCGCCGAGATGGACTTCCCGCTCGCGCCGCCGATCAAATCGGCGCTGCTGGCCGCGGTGGAGGCGGGCGACACCGGCTACGTCGACCCGCACGACACCCGCGCCGCGGCGGCGTTCGCGTCCTACGCGGCCGACACCTGGGGCTGGTCGCCCGCGCCGGAGCGGATGCGCTGCACCACCGACGTCAGCGTCGTCATCGTCGAATCGTTGCGGCGCCTCATCTCCCTCGGCGACGGCGTGATCATCAACCCGCCGATCTACCCGCCGTTCTTCGACCTGGTACCGGAGGCGGGCGGCACGGTGGTGGAGGTGCCGCTGCGCGACGACGGCGAGCGCCACGAGCTCGACCTCGCGGGCATCGACCGGGCGCTGGCCGCGGGGGCCCGGGCCGTGCTGCTGTGCAACCCGCACAACCCGGTCGGGCTGGTGCACTCGCGCGCGGCGCTCGTCGAGCTCTCCCGCATCGTCGACCGCCACGGCGCGGTGGTGGTGAGCGACGAGATCCACGCGCCGCTGACCCACCACGGCCACGAGTTCACGCCCTACCTGACCGTCTCGGCGGAAGCCCGCGAGCACGGCATCGCCGCCGAGTCCGGCAGCAAGGCGTTCAACCTCGCCGGGCTCAAGGCGGCGCTGTTCGTCGCCGAGTCCGAGCGGATGACCGGACTGCTCCGCGACCTGCCGGAGGAGGTGACCTTCCGGGCCGGCCTGCTCGGGCTGATGGCGACGCGCGAGGGCTTCACCCGCGCGCGGGGCTGGCTGGACGACACGATCACCGCCGTCGAGCGCAACTTCACGCTGCTGGACGAGCAGCTCGCGGCGAAGCTGCCCGGGGCGCGGCTGCGCGGGTCCGCGGCGAGCTACCTGGCGTGGTTGGACCTGCGGGAGCTCGGCTGGGGCGACGATCCGGCGGCGCACGCCCTGGAGCACGCCCGGGTCGCGCTCTCCAGCGGACCGGCGTTCGGCTCGCCGGGAGCCGGATTCGCCCGCATGAACCTGGCCTGCGCCCCGGAGACCGTCGTCGAGGCCGTGGACCGGCTCGCCCGCTGAACCCGCCGGGGACGGGCAGATTGTCCACTTAGGCTCACCGGCTCGGCCGGTCAGAGCTCGCGCTGGAACCAGTGCTCGTCGCGGAAGTCGCCGGGCGCGACCTGCAACGCCACCGGGAAGCGGCCGACCTCGACCCAGCCCCGGCGGCGGTAGAACTCGGGCAGGTGGGTGCCGCCGCGGGTGGCGAGCACGAGCTGGCGGAACCCGAGCCCGCTCGCGTGCTCGACCGCGCGGGCCAGCAGGCGGCGCCCGGTCCCGCCGCGCTGCCGTTCGGGGTGCACCACCAGCTTCCGCACCTCGGCGCGGTGCCGGAACACCCGTCCTTCCTTCCCGCGGATCAGCACCATCCCGACCAGCAGTCCCCCCGTCGCGTTCGACGAGCAGTTCCTGGCGTCCGGATTCGACGTCGCGCAGTTCCTCGGCCGCCGCGTCCGCGATGAGCTCGGCGGGTGGGAGTTCCGATGCCCCCGGGGATGAACATCTCACGGTGGAGTCCCGGGTCCACCTCGCGTGGTGCAATGCGGGGACGGTCTCCGCCCGGAGGTCGTCGCCGATCCCGAGGACCAGCGAAGTTCCATGTCGTCACGCGCCGAACGTTCCGTCCTGAGCGATCCCGCCATGCCGCACCTGCTGCTGGTGGTGTTCTGCTGCTTCGCCGGGTTCGCCCTGCTGGTGCCGGTGTCGCCGGTGTGGGCGCTGCGCGGCGGGGCGGACGAGTTCGGATCCGGGCTGGTCACCGCGGTGCTGATGGCGGCGACGGTGCTCTCCCAGCTCTGCGTCCGGGCGGTGCTGCGGCGGATCGGCTGGACGTGGACGCTCGCCCTCGGTGCGCTCCTGCTCGGGCTGCCCGCCCCGCTGCAGGCGTTGAGCGATCAGCTGCCCGCGGTGCTGGGCACCACCGCGCTGCGCGGGCTCGGGTTCGGCATCCTCACCGTCTGCGGGTCCACGGCCGTGTCCGTGCTGGCCCCGCGCGGGAAGCAGGGCGCGGCGATCGGCTTGTACGGGCTCGCGATCGCCGTTCCGCAGGTGCTGCTCACGCCCGCCGCTCCCTGGCTGGTCAGCGCGATCGGCCTGCCCGCGGTCCTCGCCTGCGGTGCGCTGCCCGTGCTGGCTCTGCCGTGGACGCGCGGGCTGGGGCGTGCGGTCGCGGCGCGCGTCGACGAGCCCGCCCGGTCCGGCGAACCCGACGAGCCCGCGGGCGCGGTGCTGCGGCGCATCGCGCTGCCGCTGGTCCTGCTGCTGGTGGTCACCTCCAGCGGCGGCGCCGTGCTCACCTTCGCGCCCCAGTTCACCCCGACGCCCGCGCTGGCCACCGCCGCGCTGCTCGCCACCACCGCCACCGCTGCGGTCGCGCGCTGGGTCTGCGGGGTGCTGGTGGACCGGTACCCGCCGCGGCCGATCAACGTCGCGCTGCTGCTGAGCGGGAGCGCCGGGCTGCTGCTGACCGCCTCGGCCGTCGGGCCCGCACCCGGCACCGCCGCGCTGCTCGCGGGAATGCTGCTGCTCGGCGTCGCCTACGGCGGGCTGCAGAGCGTCACCCTGGTGCAGGCGTTCGACCGAGCCGGAACCGCGAACCGGCACGTCACGTCCGTGGCGTGGAACATCGGCTTCGATTCCGGCACCGGACTGGGTTCCCTGCTGATCGGCGTCGCCGCGGGGGCGGCCACCTTCGCCACCGGGTTCGCCGGCTTCTCCGCCGCCCTCGCCCTCGCCGCCGTCGCGGCGCTGGTCCTCGGGGGCCGGGCCGTGCGGCCGTCACCGGAAACCGTGGACACGTCCCGGCGAGCGCCCGGTGCGGACGAGGAACGGGGTTCCGACCTCCAGCGGTGACGCGGACGAACGGGAGCAGGCATGTTCAGGGTGTTGTACGCGCGGGAGAACGGCGGGGTGGAGCGCGTGTTCGCGGACTCGCTGCCGGACCGGCGGACCGCCGACCACGTCGCGGTGCAGCTGTTCGCCGAAGAGCTCGTCGCCGCCTCCTGGGTGGAGGACCAGCGGGACGCGATCGGACAAGCCCTCCCGCGCTGGTGATCCGCCGGTCGCCTCGGGCCGCGGTTCGAGCACGCCGCCGCCCCGCCCGCCGCCGCGGGACGGCGGCGGACGGGTAGGGCTCAGGTGCGCTCTTCGACCGGCGGGAGGGGGGCCAGGAGCATCGTCGAGGTGTCCAGGCGGTCGTTCTCGTCCTGGCCGTCGACCAGGTCGCGGGCCTCCGCGCCGCTGGCCACGACCGGGACCGAACCCAGCAGCGGGCGCGCGGCGGACTCCCGCATGAACAGCACCGCGACGAGCGCGATGGCGGAGAAGAACATGACGTAGAACGCGGGCGCGTAGGTGTTGCCGGTGATCTCCACCAGCAGCTGGGAGACCAGCGGTACCGTGCCGCCGAACAGCGAGGTCGCCGTGTTCTGCGTGAACCCGACGGCGCAGTACCGGGACGCGGTCGGGTACAGCTCGGCCATCACGGCCGCGTTCATGCACAGGAACAGCGTGGACGGGATCATCACGAGCCCCAGCGCGACGTACAGCGCCCACGGCGCCCCGACCCGCATCAGCGCGAACGCGGGCAGCAGCAGCACGAGGTTCCCGACGGCCGCCATCACGTACACCGGCCGCCGCCCCAGCTTGTCCGACATCCGCCCGAACACCGGCAGCAGCACGGCTTGCAGCAGCAGGATGGCGACGGTGGCGATCGCGGTGTGCGTGGTGGCGATGCCGACCTCGACTTCGAGGTAGGTGGGCATGTAGCTGGTCAGCGTGTACGAGGACGCACCGTCCGCGCCGATCAGCGCGAGGCCGACCACGACCTGCGGCCAGTAGAACTTGAACACCCCGGGCAGCTTGTGCCGCGTGAACAGCGGGTCGGCCGCCTGCTCCGCCGTCGTCGCCCGCGCGGCCTCGAAGCTGGGCGATTCCTCGATGCGGCTGCGCAGCAGCAGCGCGACGGCGCCGAGCACGAATGCCAGCAGGAACGGGATGCGCCAGCCGCCGTTGACCATCGCGTCCGGGCCCCAGAAGTGGGTGGTGATGCCGGAGGTCGCGGCGACCACGCCGGCGCCCGCGGCGAAACCGAGCTGCGAACCGCTGTTGAGCAGCGAGGTCCAGAACCCGCGCGTCCGGTCCGGCGAGAACTCGGCGACGTAGGTCAGCGCACCGGAGTACTCGCCACCGGTGGAGAACCCCTGCGCGATGCGCAGCAGGTAGAGCAGCACTACGGCCCAGGCACCGATCTGCCCGGGGCCCGGCAGCAGGCCGATCAGCGTGGTGGCAACGGCCATGAGCGCGATGGTGAAGAACATGACCTTGCGGCGGCCGATCCGGTCCCCGAGCGGCCCGAGGATCATGCCGCCGAGCGGGCGGACGAGGAACGACACCGCGAACCCGAGCAGCGTCACCAGCAGCCCGAGCCGTTCGTCCATCCCGGCGGTGAACACCTGGGTCAGCGTGACGGCGAGGTAGCCGTAGACCCCGATGTCGTACCACTCGATGAAGTTGCCCACGCCGGCGCCGAGCTGCGCGCGGATGAGCGCGGGCCGGTCGACGACGATGCAGTCCTCTTCTCTGATCCTGCGGGTGCCCGCGGACGGGCGGCTCCTGCTCGGTTCGGACATCGTTGTCCCTCTCCGGCGGTCGGCGTGGTTCGGGGTGGCACGGCTCGGAATGCGGCCGACCGTCAGGTGGACGGCCGCGGCGGCGAGCCGTCCTCGAAGGACAACACCTTCCACCTGTGTTCATATTTCGAACGCAGCGACCAAAAACTTGGCAGAGTCGCGCGGACGAGTCAAGGCTTTCACCGAACGGCGGTGCACATCGGAGGGAGAACCCCGGTAAGCCCGCCGCGGGACCGGACAGCACGTCCCACATGTGAACTCCGAATCCAGAAACCCGTTGCCACATCAGGACAATCCCGGCACCACCGCCTCTGGAGCAGCCTCGTTCGCCCACGTGGCGGTACCCCGGGGCACGCCGAAACCCCGTAGCCACCGGCGATTCGCCCACCACCCCGAACAACACCCAGCACAAGGCATTCGCCTTCGCCCTATCAGCGGCAAAGCCGCTGAGCAGCGACCACCAGAGCAACCGGCACCGCCGCGGGTTCTCAGCGCTTTCCTCGCGAGGACAGCGATTTCTCCTGTGGCGGAGCCACCGGTGAAAACGATCCCGCAGCGAGAATCCCGCTGAGGTTCCGCCACCCCACCCCCGGATCAACGAATCCAGGCGGGCACTTCACCGAGAGTGGTTGTGCATGACGTGCTTGGTCCTGGCGTAGTCCTCCAACGCGTACAGCGACAGGTCCCGCCCGTACCCCGATCCCTTGAACCCGCCCCACGGCACCTCGTTGGCGAGCGCCAGGTGCGAGTTCACCCAGACCGTGCCCGCGTCGAGCCGCGCGGGCACGTCGTGCGAGCGGCGCGCGTTCTCGGTCCACACGGATGCGGCGAGGCCGTAGGGCACGTCGTTGGCGCGCCGGATCGCCTCTCCTTCCTCGCGGAACGTCTCTACGGTGACGACGGGCCCGAAGACCTCTTCGCGAGCGATCTCGGCGCCTTCGGGCACGTCGACGAGCACGGTGGGGGCGATGTAGTAGCCGGGCCCGTCGAGCGCTCCGCCGCCGAGCGCGGCGCGCGCACCGTCCCGCTGCGCGCGTTCCAGGTACCCGCGAACCCGGTCGAAGTGCGCCCGGGACACCAGCGGACCGATCTCCGCACCGTCCACTGTGGGCTCTCCGGTGACGAGCGTGCCCGCTTCGCGGACGAGGTGGTCGACGAGTTCCGCCGCGACCGACTCGTGCACGAGCACTCGGCAGGCCGCGCCGCACTCCTGCCCGGAGTTCCAGAACGAGGCGGTGCGCAGCGTCTCGGCGACGGCGGCCAGGTCGGCGTCCGCGAACACCAGGACCGGTGCCTTGCCGCCGAGTTCCAGGTGCACCCGCTTGAGGCTCTCGGCGGCGGCGCGCGCCACGGCCCGCCCGCTGGGCACGGATCCGGTCAGCGCCACCAGGTCCACGTCGGGGTGCGCGGCGAGCCGCGCGCCGACCACATCGCCGCGGCCGGTGACGATGTTGAGCACGCCGGGTGGCAGCAGGTCCGCCACGAGTTCGGCGAACTTCACCGTCGTCACCGGGGTGATCTCGGAGGGTTTGAGCACGCAGGTGTTGCCCGCGGCGAGGATCGGCGCGAGCTTCCACGCGGCCATCATCAGCGGGTAGTTCCACGGCGTCACGACGCCGACGACGCCGACGGGTTCGCGCAGCACCAGCGACAGGTGGTCGTCGAGGTATTCGCCCGCCGACATCGAGGTGGTGGCCCGCACCGCCCCGGCCATGAACCGGAAGGTGTCGACGGTGCCCGCGATGTCGTCGTGGGCGACCGCGAGGGGTTTGCCCGTGTTGGCGGATTCCAGCCGTGCCAGCAGATCCCCGTTGGCCTCGACCCGGTCGGCGATGGCGTGCAGCACGTCGGAGCGGTCCTTCGGAACCCGCCGCGCCCAGGAGCCGCGCGCCGCGACGGCTTCGGCCACGGCCCGGTCCACGTCCTCGGTGGTGCCGTCCGGGGTGCGGCAGAGGACCTGTTCGGTGCAGGGATCGATGACGTCGAGCAGCCGCGTCGAGGTGGAGTCCGCGTAGCCGCCCGCGATGAAGTGGCGCGCCGGGGGCAGTTCGGCCGCCGCGGCGAGCGGGCGCGCGTCGGTGGACCGGCGGACCGCCGCGGGCTCCGGTGCGCCGTGTCCGGCCGAGGCGCTGCCTCCGGCCGGGGCTTCGCCGCGCGCCGCAGCGGCTTGCGCGGTGACGCGCCGCGCGGTGTCCGGCGGCAGGTCCAGCAGCGGGCTGCGCGGGCTGCCGACCCGCAGGCCCGCCGCGTTCAGCACGGCCTTCACGGCGGGGATGAACGGCACCGTCATCAGCGAGTCCATCAGCGGGTGCAGCCGCGCCCATTCGGCGCGGGCGCGGTCGAGCTCCCCCGCCCGCAGCGCGCGGTGCACGGAGACGAGTTCCGCGGGCACGAGGTTCGCGCTGCCCGCCACCACACCGGCGGCGCCCTCGGTGAGCGCGGCGAGGATCAGCGTGTCCCAGCCGCCGAAGGTGGTGATCACCTCCCCGTGGTGGTGGACGAACTGCCGCAGCCGGGACATGTCGGCGTTGGTGTCCTTGATGTAGCGGATGTTGTCGACCTCGCGGGCCAGCCGCCCGACGACGTCCGGGGACAGGTCGACGCCGGTGATCGCGGGCAGGTTGTAGAGCATCACGGGGATGTCGACGGAGGCGGCGACGGTGCGCAGGTACTGCTCGGTCTCCGCTTCGGTGAGCGGTTCGTAGTACGGGGTCACCAGCATCACGACCGAGGCCCCGCACCGCTGGGCGTGCTGCGAGAGCCGGATGGCCTGCTCGGTGCTGACGGCGCCGGTCTGGGCGACGACGGGCACGCGCCCGGCGGCGCGGGCGACGACGGTCTCCACGACCAGGCGCCGCTCGTCCTCGTCGAGCGCGGCGAACTCGCCGGTGGAGCCGCAGGCGACGAGGCCGTCGACGCCGCCGTCGATGCTGCGGTCGACCACGCGGCCGAGGGCGGCCACGTCGACTTCGCCGCCGGAGGTGAACGGGGTCGGCAGGGCGGTGAGAACTCCACTCAGTTGCGGCGACATTCCGGAACCCTTCCTGTTGCGTGCGTTCGGTGCCCGGCTCGCCTCCCCGGGCGGCCGGTTGCGCGTGGAGCGGTCCTTCAGCAGGAGGCGACCGGGTCGCCGAAGCGGCCGTCCGCGGGTTCGACGCCGAGCCCGGGCCCGCGCGGCACCGCGATGTGGCCTGCGTCGATGCGGACGCCGTGCTCGTCGTCGTAGTGCCCGTCGATGCCGTCGGCGGCGATCCACACGCCGTCCAGCAGTTCCGGGCGGGTGGTCGCGCCGACGTGGGCGCAGGCGGCGGCGATGATGTCGCCGCCCCACGAGTCGTCGCAGGTGTGCGGGAGGTTCCGCGCCGCGCAGACGTCGCGCACCGCGCGCATCGGGTGCAGCCCGCCGACCCGGGTGATCTTCACGCCGAAGCCGTCGACCAGGCCGGTTCCCGCGGCGCCGACCACCACGTCCAGCCCGGTGCTGCTCTCGTCCGCGTACAGCGGGTGGGCGAGCAGCGGGCGGATCGCGCGGAGTTCGTCGAGGGTGTCGCAGGGCTGTTCCAGCACGAACGGGACGTCCGCGCACTCCCGGCTCAGCAGCAGCGCGTCCCGGGTGCCGAGGCTGCGGTTGCCGTCGACGGCGAGCCGCACGCCGGTTCCGCGCAGCACCTCGCCGACCTTGCGGACGGCGGCCACGTCCTCGTCGACCGGCCTGCCGCCGATCTTGACCTGCAGCCGCGGGTAGCCTTCGGCGCGCTTCTCCGCGGCGAGGCGGGCGGTGTCGTCCGGCGGCCCGACGCCGAGCGCGGCGTAGGACGGCACCCGATCGACGAGCGCACCGCCGAGCAGGTCGGACACGCTGACGCCGAGGTGCTTGCCGAGGAGGTCGTGCGCGGCGATGTCGACGGCCGCCTTCGCGTAGCGGTGCCCGTGCAGCAGCCCGTCCATCCGCCGGTGCAGCGGGACCGGCAGCACGTCGGCGCCGAGCAGTCCCGGCCCCATCTCGCGGAGCGCCGCGACCGCACCGGCCGCGTGGGCCTCGGCGTACAGCGGCCCGATGGGACAGGTCTCGCCCCAGCCGACCAGCCCGTTGTCGGCGACCAGCCGGACCAGCGTGCTGGTCAGGAACCGGACTTCGGAGTGGCCCATCTTGTAGGCACCGCCGCGGACCGGGAGGCCGTGCTGGTGGACGTGGACTTCCGCGATCTTCACCGTGTTCCTCCGAACGTGCGCGCGGGTTCGCCCGCGGACTTCGTGCCGAATTCCCCCGTCTGCCGGGGAGCCGGGGAGAGCACCGGCGGCCGCCCGAGGTTCCGCTCCCGCGGCGCGGGCCCGCCGGGAGCGGGTTCAGGCGTGCAGCAGGTGTCCCATGCGGGCGCGCTTGGTGGCGAGGTAGCCGGCGTTGTGCGGGTTCTCCGGTGCTTCGAGGGGAATCCGCTCGGCGACGGTGATGCCGTGGTCGGCGAGGGCCCGGACCTTGTCGGGGTTGTTCGTCATCAGCCGCACCGAGCCCGCGCCGAGGTCGTGCAGGATGCGCGCGGCGTCGGCGTGGTCGCGGCCGTCGACGGGCAGCCCGAGCGCCACGTTCGCTTCGACGGTGTCCAGCCCGCGCTGCTGCTGGAGTTCGTAGGCCCGCAGCTTGCGCCCGAGCCCGATGCCGCGTCCTTCGTGCCCGCGCAGGTAGATCAGCGCGCCGCGGCCCTCTTCGGCGATGGCGCTCATCGCCATCCGGAACTGGCTGCCGCAGTCGCAGCGCAGCGATCCGGCGAGGTCGCCGGTGAGGCATTCGCTGTGCAGCCGCACCAGCGGCGCTCCCGCGTCGAACGGGTCGCCCATCGTCAGCGCGAGGTGTTCGACGTCGCCCGCACCGCGGTAGGTGGTGGCCTGGAAGGTGCCGAGCTCGGTGGGGATCTCGGCACGCCCGGTCCGCGCGATCGCCGGACCGGAGGTGCGCGCGTGCTCGACGAGCTGGGCGATCGTCACCATCGGGATGCCGTGCCGCGCCGCGAAGTCGTCGAGCGCGGGGCGGCGCATCATGTCGCGCCGGTCGGGGGTGACGATCTCGCAGAGCAGCGCGGCGCCGCTCGCCCCGGCCAGGCGGCACAGCTCCACGCCGGCTTCGGTGTGCCCGGCGCGTTCCCGCACGCCGCCCGCCTTGGCCCGCAGCGGCAGCACGTGCCCGGGGCGGGCGAGGTCCTGCGGCGCGGTCCGCGGATCGGCGAGGGCGCGGATGGTGGCGGCGCGGTCCCCCGCGCTGATGCCGGTGCCGGTCCCGTGCTTGAGGTCGACGCTGACGAGGAACGCGGTGCCGTGGCTCTCGGTGTTGGCGGTGACCATCAGGTCGAGTCCGAGGTCGCGGGACCGGTCCTCGTCGACGGCGACGCACAGGAATCCGGACGTGTGCTCCAAGAAGAAGGCGACGTCGTCGGTGGTCGCGTGCTCGGCGGCCATGATCAGATCGCCTTCGTCCTCGCGGTCCTCGTCGTCGACGACGAGGACCATGCCGCCGCGGGCGAGTGCGGTGCGGGCTTCGGCGAGCTCGGACATCGGTTCTCCTCGGCACGGGGTGGTTCATCGGTCCGCCTGCGATCGCCGTCCGCACACCGGGACTCAACACCGGGACGGTTGCGTTCACATAGTGGCCGTTGCGTTCAAACCAGAGTGGCAGCGCCGCTCGCCGCCGTCAAGAACTCCACTCGAACCCGATTTCGCCGCTACTACCGGAAGTCTCGCGGAATTCGCCCACACCGCCCCTTGACGAGCAGGTCGCGTCACCGCACAATGAGGCCGCTTCGTTCATATGTTGAACATTCCAGGGTCAGCTCGCGCCGAACTCGCGATCGCGCGTCTCCGGCGTGCGGTGGATCGGCACCAGGCTCACCGCGTACGCGGCCGCCAGCAGCAGCGCGATGCTCCACGGCGACCCGGTGACCGACAGCAGCAGGGCCGCGACCAGCGGCGTCGGGCTCCCGCCGACCATGTTGGTCAGCGTGTACACCGCGGCGTGCCCGGAGAAGCGCAGCGGGGTCGGGAACCGCTCGGCGAACAGCACCGCCAGCACGCCGAACTCGACGTAGTCGGACACCAGCGCCACCGCGTTCGCCAGCAGCATCAACGGCCACGACTTGGTGTCCAGCAACGGGAAGTACACCAGCGTGCCGACCAGGCTCAGCGCCGCGAACGAGTACAGCACCGGCTTGCGGCCGAACCGGTCGGCCAGCCAGCCGCCGAGCGGGATCGCCGCCACCCCGAGCAGGTTCGTCACCAGCACCAGCGCGAACCCGGTGCCGCTGGGCAGCCCCAGCGCGCCGTGCAGGTACTCCAGCGAGCACGTCGTCACCAGGTAGCTGCACGCGATGTTCGGCACCCGCAGGAAGGTCAGCCGCACGATCACCCGCGGATGGCTGCGGAACACGGTGCGCACCGGGCTGGCGCTCGTCCCGCCGCGCGCCGCCGCGTTCTCGAACACCGGGGACTCGTCCATGCGGCGCCGCACGAAGTAGCCGCCGACGGCCAGCGCGCAGCCGAGGAAGAACGGGAGGCGCCGGCCCCAGGCCAGGAAAGCCTCCGCGCCGAGCAGCGCGGTCATCGCCAGCAGCACCACCGACACCAGGACCTGCCCGAGCGGCGAGCCGAGGTTCACCAGCGAGCCGACCAGCGCCCGCCGCCGCACCGGGGCGTGCTCGAGCGCCATCACCTGCGCCGCAGTGCCCTCGCCGCCGAGGCCGGTGTGAACCCGGTGCCGCCGCTCAGCTCCCCGCGGCCGGGAACGCCGCCGCGCACCGGTCGAGCTCGGCCACGTGCGCGGCGATCCGCGCCGGATCGTCGAAGGACGCGCGGAAGCCGTTCCGGGCGAGCTCGGCCAGCGCAGCGCGGCCCAGCCCGAGGTGGGCGCGCACCGCCTCGTAGTTGTCGTTGAGGTAGCCGCCGAAGTACGGCGGGTCGTCCGAGTTGACCGTGACCAGCAGCCCGGCCTCGACCAGAGCGCGCAGCGGGTGCGCCGCCATCGAGGGCACCACCTGCAACGCGACGTTCGACAACGGGCAGACGGTCAGCGGCACCGCCGCATCGCGCAGCCGCGCCACCAGCTCCGGGTCGTCGATGGCGGCGACGCCGTGGTCGATGCGGTCCGGCCTGCACACGTCGAGGGCTTCGCGCACGTACTCCGCGGGCCCGTCCTCGCCCGCGTGGATCGTGGTGCGGTAGCCGCGGGCGCGAGCCGTCGCGTAGTAGTCGGCGAACTTGGCCGGCGGGTTGCCGCGCTCGGCCGCGCCGAGCCCGATGCCCAGCACCCGTTCACCCCAGGGCCGGATCAGGTCCAGGACTTCCAGCGCGGCACCCTGCGTGCGGTGCCGCTGGCTGGTGACGAGCAGCGCGCCGTCGATGCCGTGCTCGGCCCGGGCGTCGTCGATCGCGGCCAGCACCGGGTCCAGCTGGTCGGCGATCGGCACGCCGGCGTCCAGGAAGGTCTGCACGCCGAGGAACATCTCGGCGCGGCGCACCCCGTCGGCGGCGGCGCGGGTCAGGTAGGCGTGCGCGAGGTCGTAGAAGTCCTGGCCGGTGCGCAGCACCGACGCCGCCCGGAACAGCAGGGCGAGGAAGTGCTCCAGGCCGGTGAACTCGTAGGCGGCGCGCACCTGCTCGACGTCCGCCCAGGGCAGGTCGACGCCGTTGCGGGCGGCGAGCGCGAACAGCAGCTCCGGCTCCAGCGCCCCTTCCAGGTGGACGTGCAGCTCGGCCTTCGGCAGCGCCGGGATGAACGGGTCCGTCATGGCACGACTCCTCAAAAGTGAACTGAACGATTCACTTCTAGTCGTACCCTATCCGAGCAGCCCGCCGACGGCGAGGACGTGCGCCGCGTCCACCCGGGACCGCGGCTCACCGCAGATCAGTTGCAGCTGCAGCCCGCGCCACAGCGCGACCACCGCGACCGCGGTCGCCTCCGGATCCGCGACCTCCGGCGCGTCCCGCAACGCCTCGGCGACCACCGCGGTCCACCGGTCGCGGACCTCCGCGAGGAACCCGGCGTACTTGTCGGGCAGATCGACGGCCATGCCGAAGCGCGCGAAGAACAACCGGAGGTGCGGCAGGCGATCGGGATCGGCGAGGTGCGCCCAGGCGGCCGCCAACCGGTCCGCCGTCCCGCCCGGGCCGCGCAGCAGTTCCGCGATTCGGTCGAGCAGCACCGTGCCGCCGAGGATCTCGTCGATCGCCGCGCCGAGCAGCTCGTCCAGCGAACCGAAGTGGTAGAGCAGCATGCGGTTGTTCGAACCGATCCCCCGGGCCAGCTCGCTCAACGACAGCCCGATCACCCCGCGCGCCAGGACGAACTCGCGCGTCAGGCCCAGCAGCCGCGCCCGCTCACCAGATCCACTCGCCACCGCGCGATCGTAACCACGCCGGGGCCCGGCGGCGGCCGATGATCGGCCCGCGCACCGGCGGGTCCGCTCACGGCCCGAGCCGCCAGGTCGCGCAGCCGCTCGTCGCCCGCAGCACGCGGACCGGGTCCTCGACCTCGGTCTCCCACAGCTGCACCAAGTGCTCCTCGACTGGCTCGAACGCGACGCCGTCGTAGTCCACGTCCCGGCCGGTGGCGTGCACGCGGGCTCGGCACCGCGAACCACCGATCGGGAGCGGTGTTCGCAGCTCGACCGGGGGATCAGCCAGCAGCAGGCCCACCCGCAGCTCGCCCGGCGACACGCGCAGCGGAACCTCCACCACGTCCTCCCAGCCGGGTTCGAGTGGCGGGGCGCCGTCCCAGAGCTCCACCGCCAGGGCGATCGACCCGGTGTGGATTCCCGTGCACAGCGCCAGCAACCCGGGCTCCGCGGCCGCGAGCCCGGCGCCCTCGCGCCAGGACGGACGCCGCACGTCCTCGATGTCGGTGCGCGCGTCGAACAGGAAGTACTGGTGGTGGGACACCTCTGCCACGCCCGAGATCCGCAGCTTCCGCTCCGGCACGGCATCCCTCCCCCTGCTCCGAATCCGAGGGTCCCACGACGCACCGACAGGTCCGCCGGACCGGCACATCCACCGGCCCGGGCGCCGCACCGGCGGACCCGCGGCTTCCGGGCTCAGTCGACCCAGGTCGCGATCGGAGCGCCGAGCACCTCCCGGTCGACCTCGATGCCGAGGCCAGGTGCGGTTCCGGGCAGCACTCCCCCGCCGGTGATCCGGGCCCCGGGTCCGCCGTGCGCCGGGTGACCACGTCCGCGCACCTCGGTGGTTCGAGCCGGAGCGGGCACGTCACCGCACCCGCTCCCGCCGCGAACCGGTGCGCTCCCGTTCCGCGCGGCCCCTGGCCCGCGCTCGCACCGGTCGTTCCGAT
>NZ_JBEYUS010000057.1:0-42865 GCF_040643635.1 Saccharopolyspora sp. NPDC047091 | reverse complement strand
CCGCCAGCCCAGGTCCACGTCCTCGTAGAACATGAAGAACCGCTCGTCGAACCCGTCCAGCGCGGCGAACAGCTCGGCGCGCACCAGCAGCGCCGAACCGGTGCCGAACAGCACGTCCCGCGGCGCGTCGTGGCTGCCGTCGTCCGGTTCGCCCGCGAACCGCTTGTAGCCCATGCCGAACCAGGTGAGCCCGCCGTCCACGAAGTCGACGAGCTCGCCCTCCCAGTCCAGGACCTTGCTGGCGACCGCGCCCACCGTCGGCTCGGCGCGCAGCACCGCCACCGCGGCCCGCACCCAGTCCCGGTCCGGCCGGGCGTCGTTGTTCAGGAACGCCAGCACCTGGCCCGACGCGGTCCGCGCGCCCAGGTTGCAGCCGCCGGCGAAACCCAGGTTCTCGCCCGGTTCCAGCACGGTGGCGCCCGGCGCCGCGGCGCGGATGCGGGCGGCTTCGGCGCTGCCCGGGGTGTTGTCGACGCAGATCAGTTCCAGCCGGTCCGCCGGGTAGTCCAGTTGGTCGCGCACCGCGCGCAGGCACGTGATCGTGTCCTCGGCACCGCGGTGGTTGACGACGATCACGGAGACTGCGGGCAGCGCAGCGGACTCGGAGGTATCAGCCACGCCCCTAAGCGTGCCCTATCGGTGCCCGCCGAACGCACGCAGTCCGAAGATCCACCCGAATCCGGCACCACCGCCGCCGGGGTGCGCGGACCGCCGGTCCGGCCTCGTCGGGCGAACGGTCCGTTGGTTCGTGCGGTGGTGTCGGTGCGTGGACCGCCGGTCCGATCTCGTTGGGCGAACGGTCCGTTGGTTCGTGCCGTGGTGTCGAGGTGGGCGGATCGCCGTCCGATCTCGTCGGGCGAGCGGTCCGTTGGTTCGTGCGGTGGTGTCGGGGGCGGGCTGCCCGTCCGATGCCGTTGGGCGAACGGTCCGTTCACCCGCGGAGCGGGTGCGGGTCAGCGGCCCGCCCAGCGCCGCCACACCTCGGCGCGGGCGCGCGCGGTGCGGCCGCGGCGGGCGAGCAGCGCGCCGGGGGCGAGCGCGCCGAGCTCGGCGAGCACCCGCAGCCGGAGCCCGAACCGGAAGTTCGGCGGCGGCACCGGAGCTCCGCGCAGCCGCCGCAGCGGCAGCACCCCGGTGAGCGCGGCGAACCGGGCGAGCTCCCGCACCGCGACCCGCCCCGGCGCGCAGCGCAGCAGCATCAGCAGCCGGTTCCGCTCGTTCCACCGGTGGAACCGCGCCGAACCGGGCCGGGTGCTCGCGCCGTGCAGGTGCGCCACCCGCGCGCCGGGCACCAGCAGCACCCGGCCGCCGTCGAGCCGCAGCCGCCACGCGGTGTCGGTGTCCTCGTAGTAGCAGAAGAACCGCGCGGGAACTCCGCCCGCGGCGCGCAGTTCCGCGGTCCGCAGCAGCGCCGCCCCGCCGCAGAACCCGAACACCTCCCGCACCGGGGCGGTTCCGGCGATCGGGCCGGTCCCGGCCGAGTCGGCATCAGCGCTCGGATCGACTCCGGCCCTCGGATCGGTTTCGGGCCCCGGATCGCCCCCGGCCCGCGCACCGGCCCCGCCCCCCGAATCGACGCCGTGCCCGTCTGCGCTCAACCGCACCCCGGCGGACTGCACCACCCCGTCGGGAGTGCGCAGCACCGCGGCCGCCGCCCACACCCCGCGGTCCGCGTCGAGCGCGTCCTCCAGCGCGGCGAGCCAGCCGGGTTCGGGCGCGGCGTCGTCGTTGAGCCAGGCGGTGAACGGGGTGCCGATCCGCGGCAGCGCGGCGGCGATCCCGCCCGCGTAGCCGAGATTGCGGGGCAGCCGCAGCACCTCCGGCCGGGACGGGTGCCGGGCGATCAGCTCGGCCGTGCCGTCGTCGGAGGCGTTGTCCACCACCAATGTCCGATGTGGACGGTCGAGTGCGGCTACCGCGTCCAGGCAGGCGGTCAGGTGCCGCCGCCCGCGCCACGTCACCACCACGACCGTGCTCCGCACACCGCCTCCGTCCCGCCGCAGGCCCCGAACCCTAGGCGACGGCACCGCGCTTCCCGGCGGGGCCGGTGAATTCGCAGCGTAGGGTTCTGCTCGGAGTGCAGCGTCCGCGAACTGGAGAGGTGATGAGGTGCCCGAGTTGGTCGTGATCGCCGAGCAGCTGGTCACCCGCGTGCCCGGCGGAACGGGCCGCTACACCCGCGAACTGCTCGCCGCGCTCGCCGCCACCGCCCCCGCGGGCTGGGAGGTGAGCAGCGCGATCAGCCGCGGCGGCGACCCGGCCCGCGCCACCGTGGCCGGGGTGGCGGGCCCGAAGGTGCTGCCGCTGCCGCGCCGCGCCCTCACCGCGGCCTGGGAGCACGGCCTCCCGCCGTGGCCGGGCGGCGACGCGGTGCACGCCATGACCCCGCTGGCCCCGGCCCGCAAGCGCGGCCGCGGCCTGGTGGTGACGGTGCACGACACGGTGCCCTGGACGCACCCCGAGACGCTCACCCCGCGCGGCGCCGCCTGGCACCGCCGCGCGATCACCCGCGCCGCCCGCGAGGCCGACGCGATCGTGGTGCCCACCGAGGCCGTCGCCGCCGACCTCGCCACCCGCGTCGAGCTGCGCGCCGACGTGCGGGTGATCGGCGAAGGCGTGCCCGAGGCGCTGCTCGCCGCCCCCGACCCGGACCGGGTGCGCACCGCCGCCGCGAGCCTCCCGCCGCGGTACCTGCTGACCGTCGGCACCTTCGAACCGCGCAAGGGCCACGCGCACCTGATCGAGGCGCTGTCCCGCCCGGAGGCCCCCGACCTGCCGCTGCTGCTGGTCGGCGTGCCCGGCTGGGGCGGGGTCGATCCGGTGCGGCTCGCCGAACGGCACGGGCTGCCCGCCGGGCGGGTGCGGGTGCTGCGCGACATCGGCGACGCCGAGCTCGCCGTGCTGCTGCGGCGGGCGACCGCCCTGGTGGCGCCGAGCCTCGCCGAAGGCTTCGGGCTGCCGGTGCTGGAGGCGATGGCGCTCGGCACGCCCGTGGTGCACTCCGACGCCCCCGCCCTGGTGGAGGTCGCCGGGTCCGCCGGCCTCACCGCGCGCCGCGCCGACCCGCGCGCGCTGGCCCGCGCGCTGCGCATCGCCGTCGACGACCCGGACCAGCGGGACCGGATGGCGGCGGCCGGACCGCGCCGCGCCGAGCTGTTCGGCTGGCGGCGCGCGGCCGAGCAGGTGTGGCGGGCGCACCTCGAGACCTGATTTCCGGAACCCCCCACGATCCGCACCGGCACCCCCGTACGCTGCACGCGTGCACAGAGGCGAGCCGCAGCTCCTCGTCGACGCCACCGCCGTCCCCGCGGACCGCGGTGGCGTCGGTCGCTACGTGGATTCCTTGTTGGCCGCGCTCGACCAGGACGGCGCGCAGCTGAGCGTCGCCTGCCAGCCGCGGGACGCCGCGCTGTACGGCAGGCTCGCCCCGAACAGCCGGATCATCCCGGCGGCGGAGGCCGTCGCGACCCGCACCGCCCGCCTCACCTGGGAGCAGACGACGCTGCCCCGGCTGGTGCGCAGGCTCGGCGCGCACGTGCTGCACTCGCCGCACTACACGACGCCGCTGGCGAACCCGGCCGCGTCCGTGGTCACCCTGCACGACGCCACGTTCTTCACCGACCCCGCGCTGCACTCGCCGGTGAAGGCCCGCTTCTTCCGCTCCTGGACGAAGGCCGCGCTGCGCCGCGCCACCCTCTGCGTGGTGCCGAGCGAAGCCACCGCCGACGAGCTCGCCCGCAGCGCCGGAGCCGACCGCACGGCGATGCACGTGATGTACCACGGCGTCGACCCCGAGCACTTCCACCCGCCGTCGCCCGCCGAGATCACGGCCGTGCGGGACCGGTTGGGTCTGCACGACCAGCCGTACGTGGCGTTCCTCGGCGCCCTCGAACCCCGCAAGAACGTGCCCGCCCTGATCAAGGGATTCACCGCGGCCGGGCGCGGCCGCTCCGACGACCCGGCGCTGGTGCTGGCCGGGCAGCCCGGCTGGGACACCCGGGTGGAGCGGGCGCTGGAGGCGGTGCCGCACCGGGTGCGGGTGATCCGCGCCGGGTACGTGCCGTTCGCCGAATTACCCGGTTTCCTCGGCGGCGCGCACGTCGTCGCCTACCCGAGCATCGGCGAGGGCTTCGGGCTGCCCGTCCTGGAGGCGATGGCCTGCGGCGCGGCCGTGCTCACCACCGGACGCCTCAGCCTGCCCGAGGTCGGCGGCGACGCCGTCGCCTACTGCGGGGTGCGGCCCGCCGAGATCGCCACCGGGCTGACCGGGCTGCTCGACGATCCGGCCCGCCGCGCCGCGCTGTCGGCCGCCGCCCAGCGCCGTGCCAAGGAGTTCACCTGGGCCGCGTGCGCGGCGCAGCACCGCGAGGCCTACTCCCGTGCGCACCACCTGCACCGCCGCCGCCGCTGACGGGGCCTCACCGCCCCGCGGCCGCCGCGCGCCGTTCGGCAGAATGTCCGGGCGTGACCGCCTCTTCCCGCAGCCATGGCGACCAGCTCGCCATCGTCATCGTGACCTACTCGCCCGGCGAGACCCTCGACCGCAACCTCGACTCGATCCGCGCTGCCACCGAACGCCCGGTACGGGTGGTCCTGGCCGACAACGGGTCGACGGACGGGGAACCGGAACGCGCCGCCGAGACCCGCTCCGAGGTCGAATTCCTGCCGACCGGGGCGAACCTCGGCTACGGCGGGGGAGCGAACCGCGGGGTGGCGGCCCTCGGCGCGGAGTACGGCTGGGTGGTGATCAGCAACGCCGACGTCGAATGGGCGCCGGGGGCGCTGGACGCGCTGCTGGCCGCGGCCGAGCGCTGGCCGCGCGGCGGTGCCTTCGGCCCGCTGATCAACGAGCCCGACGGCACCGTCTACCCGTCCGCGCGGCTGCTGCCCTCGCTGGGGCGGGGAGCGGGGCACGCGGTGTTCGGCCGGATCTGGCCGGGCAACCCGTGGACCCGCGCCTACCGGCAGTCCGAGGCGGTCGTCGAAGAGCGCACCGCAGGCTGGCTGTCCGGCTCCTGCCTGCTGCTGCGCCGCGAGGCCTTCGACGGCATCGACGGGTTCGACCCGCGCTACTTCATGTACTTCGAAGACGTGGACCTGGGGGACCGGCTCGCCCGCAAGGGCTGGCTGAACGTGTTCGTGCCCAGCGCGCGGATCACGCACATCGGCGGGCACGCCACCTCCAGCGCACCGGCGAAGATGCTGGTGGAGCACCACCGCAGCGCCTACCGGTACCTCGCCGACCGGCACCGGGGCGCGGTGTGGGCGCCGCTGCGGCTGGCGCTGCGGGCCGCGCTGGCGGTGCGGGCGCGGCTGGAAGTGCGGGCGCGCGGGAAGTAACCGGGACGGGCGGCGCGAGCACCGCGCCGCCCGCCGGGCTCCGGCCGGTGCTGCCGGCGCTAGTACTGCTGGCGAGCGGCGCGGGAACCGAGCGGGCCGAACTGGCCCTCGGGGCGCTGCGCCTGGTACGGGTTCGGCGGCAGCTGCTGGCCGAAGTCCTCGTCCGGCCAGCCGTACTGGTCGTTCCGGCCGCCCTGCTGCTGGCCCGCTTGTTGTTGGCCGCCCTGCTGCTGAGCGCCCTGTTGCTGGCCGCCCTGCTGCTGCCCCGCCTGTTGCTGGCCGCCGTGCTGCTGGCCCGCCTGCTGCTGAGCGCCTTGCTGGGGACCGGCCTGCTGGCCGCCCTGCTGCCGGGCCTGCTGGTCACCGCCCTGCTGCTGCGGCCGGTTCTGCTGCTGGCCCTGCTGGCCGCTCTGCTGGTAGTGGCCCTGCCCGGTCTGCTGCGGCCGCTGCTCGGCGCGCTGCTGCGGCCACGCCGCCTGCTGCTGCCCGCCCTGCTGGGACTGCTGCGGAGCCGTGGCCTGCGGGATCGCCGTCGTCGCGTCCGCATCGACCTGCGCGTGATCGGCGGCGTCGACCACGGTGCGCGGAATCCGCACGGTCGTCGAGGCGTCCATCGGCGAGGTGGCGCTGTCCGGTGTCACGACGAACGCGCCCCGTGCCCGCGCACGAGCAAGTGTTTCGTCGGCTCGGTCCCGCGGGTCCATAGCGGTGCCTCTCCATGCTTTCGCCGTCGGCTTCTCGGCCGCGTCGCGACCGTCGCGCTACCGCGGGGCGCCGGCGAGGAGCTCGTCGCGCCGCGGTCCCTTCGTGTTGTCACCGTCCCGCGGCAAGGTATGCGTGCCCTGTCCGCGTCCCGGCACGGGGTTCGACTTCGGTCCGCGCCGTGGCGCGGGGTTCGGTCCTGCTCCGCTGCTTCGCACTGTATCCGCCGTTCCCGGTCCGGGGCCGGTATTGGCGGTGGTCGAGCGCCCGGTGTCGTCGCGGCACGACGATCATCGTGCCACCACCGGGAGCGGATCCGCGACGCCGAGGTGGGGTGGAGCCGCGGTGCTCCGGTCGCATTCGGGGGCGGCCGCCCGGGACCGCGCCGCGCCGTCGCGGTCGCCGTTCCGCGCGTGCCACCGGGAGGATCGGGGGCGTGCGGGGTGCCGTGCTCGCGGAACGGCCGGGTAGTGACCGATTCCACTGAGCCGGAACCCGGCCTCCATTATGCCGCCGTCGTTGTCACAGTATTCCCCCCAACGGGTTTTCGTCAGGATCTACCGCACGCACCCGGCACCGGCGCGGGGGAGCCCCCGCCGCCGCTGACCGCGGTCGCCTGCCGGTACCGGAGGCCGGGACGAGCCCGGCGCGAGGAAGGAGGTCCGGTATGAGCGCCGGTCCCGATGGTTCGCCCGGCCCGCTGCCCGACGCGGAGGCGGTGGTGCTCGTCGGCGGCAAGGGCATGCGCCTGCGCCCGCTGACGCTGTCCGCGCCGAAACCGATGCTGCCCACCGCCGGGGTGCCGTTCCTGAGCCACCTGCTGGCGCGGATCCGGGCGGCCGGCATCCGGCACGTCGTGCTCGGCACCTCCTACAAGGCCGAGGTGTTCGCCGAGCACTTCGGCGACGGCTCCGAGTTCGGCCTGGAGCTGGAGTACGTCGTCGAGGACGAGCCGCTGGACACCGCGGGCGCCATCCGCAACGTGGCGCACCTGCTGCGGGCGAAGGACGTGCTGGTGTTCAACGGCGACATCCTCTCCGGCCTGGACCTGCGCTCCCTCGTCGAGACCCACCGCGCCAGCGCCGCCGAGGTGACGCTGCACCTGGTGAAGGTGGCGGACCCGCGCCAGTTCGGCTGCGTGCCCACCGACGCCGACGGCAGGGTCACCGCGTTCCTGGAGAAGACCGAGGATCCGCCGGTCGACCAGATCAACGCCGGTTGCTACGTGTTCCGCCGCCCCGTGATCGAGGACATCCCGGTCGGTCGGCGGGTGTCGGTGGAGCGCGAGACCTTCCCCGGCCTGCTGGCCGCGGGCGCCCGGTTGCAGGGGCACGTGGACTCCTCGTACTGGCTGGACATGGGCACGCCCGCCGCCTACGTGCGCGGTTCGGCGGACCTGGTGCGCGGCGAGCTGCCGTCCGCGGCGCTGCCCGGCACCCCGGGGGAGGCGCTGCTGCTGCCCGGCGCGCAGGTCGCCGCGGACGCCGTCGTCGACGGCGGCAGCACCATCGGCGCGGGCGCGGTCGTCGGGGAGCGCGCCCGGGTCACCGGCTCGATGGTGTTCGACGGCGCGCACATCGGTGCGGAGACCGAGGTGGACGGCTGCGTGATCGGCGCCGGGGCCCGCATCGGCGCGGGCGTGGCGCTGCGCGGCGCGGTGCTCGGCGACGGCGTGGTGCTCGGCGACGAGTGCGAACTGCTGGACGGCGCCCGGGTGTGGCCGGGCGTGGAGATCCCCGCCGGTGGCGTGCGGTTCTCGGCGGACCGGAGATGACCTGATGCGCACCACCTGGCGGCCGACCGGCCCGCTGGACCTCCCGCGGGTGCTGTCCCCGCTGCGCCGCGGCAGCGGGGACCCCGCCAGCGCGGTGCAGGACTCCGGGGCGTGGTGGCTGGCGATGACCACCGCGCACGGTGCCGGGACGCTCCGGCTCGCCGCCGACCCGGCCGGCGAGGTCGTCGCCGAGGCGTGGGGCGACGGCGCGGAACCGCTGCTGGCCCGGGTGCCGCGGCTGCTCGGCGCCGCCGACGACGACGGCGGCTTCGCACCCGCGCACGACGTGGTCCGGCGGGGGATGCGGGCCGCCCGCGGCCTCCGGCTCTGCTCGACCGGGCGGGTGTGGGACGCGCTGGTCGCCGCCGTGCTGGAGCAGAAGGTCACCAACCGGGAGGCGTGGCGTTCCTGGCGCGAGCTGTGCCGCCGGTTCGGCACCCCCGCGCCCGGTCCCGCGCCGCGCGGCCTGTGCGCGCCGCCGAGCCCGCGGCAGGTGCGGGAGATCCGCGACTGGGAGTGGCACAAGGCGGGCGTGGACGGCGCCCGGCGGCGCACCCTGATCGCCGCGGCCGGGGTGGCGCACCGCCTGGAACGGGCCGTGGAGCTGGGTGGCGAGCCGGGCCGCGCGCTGCTCCAGCACGTGCCCGGCATCGGGCCGTGGACGGCCGCGGAGGTCGCGCAGCGGGCCTGGGGCGATCCGGACGCGGTCAGCGTCGGTGACTACCACCTGCCGACGATCGTCGGGATCGGGCTCGCGGGCCGGCCGATGGACGACGCGGAGATGCTGGCGGCGCTCGCCCCGTACGCGGGCCAGCGGCACCGCGCGGTGCGCTACCTCGGCGCTGCCGGGGTCACCCGCCCGCGGTTCGGGCCGCGGCTGCCGCCCCGCGACTACCGGGTGCTCTGAGCCGCGAGGTGCGGTCCGGCCGCGGCCAGCAGCGGGCCCAGATCGGAGTCCGCGGGCAGCGCGTCGACCGGCCACCAGCGCAGGTCCAGCGACTCGTCGCTGCGCACCGGCTCGGCGCCCGCGGGCGCGCGCACCAGGTAGCGGACGTCGAAGTGCCGGGTCGGCACGCCCAGCGAGCAGGTGATCGGGTGCACGTCCAGGTGCACCGGTTCCGCGGACACCGCCAGCCCGTCGATCCCGGACTCCTCGGTGGCCTCCCGCAGCGCGGCGCCCGCCAGCGAGGTGTCCTCCGGTTCGCAGTGCCCGCCGAGCTGCAGCCACTTCCCGACCCGGGGGTGCAGGGTGAGCAGCACGTGCTCGGCGGCCGCGTCCAGCAGCACCGCCGAGGCCGTCACGTGCCCCGGCGCGCAGGCGCGCAGGCACGCGTCCTCGCGCGCGTCCAGCAGGGCGAGGAACGCGTGGCGCAGCGCCTCCTGCCCGCCGTCGGACGGCCGCCACCCGCGCAGCACCTGTTCCGCGTCCGCGTGCAACACCTCGGCCCCCACGACCGAACCTCCTCGTGCTCGCACCCGCTCACTCGGCGGGCGGGTCGTCGACCTGCGGTGGTGTCAGAGTTCCAGCAGCCCGTCGGCCAGGTCGCGCGGCGGGCGCGGGCCGTCGACCGGCTCGGCGGGGTGGCCGACGGCCACCGCGCCCAGCGGTTCCCACGACTCCGGCAGGTCCAGCGCCGCCCGCACCACGTCCGGGCAGAACATCGTCGAGGACACCCAGCAGGAGGCGAGCTCCTCCGCGGCCAGCGACACCAGCAGTCCCTGCACGGCCGCCCCGCCCGCCACGGTGAACATCTCCCGCTCCGCCGCGGTGCGCCGCGCGTCCGGGTAGTCGTGCGAGCCGTCCCGGACCAGGAACGGCAGCACCAGCTCCGGGGCCGCGTACAGCAGGTCGCCGCGGCCCACCCGGCGCTGCGCGGCGGCCTCCTCGCGGCCGTCGCCGCGCAGGTCCGCGAGCCACGCCGTGCGCATCGCGTCCAGCAGCTTCGCCCGCAGCGGCCGGTCCCGCAGCCACACGAACCGCACCGGGCGGGTGTGGTGCGGGGCGGGTGCGGTGAGCGCGGCGGCGACGGCCCGGCGCACCGGCTCCTCGGCCACCGGTTCCGCGCTGAACGCGCGCACCGAGCGGCGCAGCAGCACCGCTTCCCGGCGGCCCTGCGCGATGGCCTCGTCGGTGCCGAGCCGGAACAGGTCGTGCTCCACCGGCCGCGTCAGGTCCCGCGCCGAGGAACCGTCGTCCTCGGTGCTCAGCCCGCGCAGCACCGCGACCGGGACGCCGCCGAGCTTGCCCTTCACCAGGTCCGCGGCGGCCGCGACCTCGTCGGCGATGGCGACCTCGGTGACGGCCAGCTCGTTGCCCTGCGCGTCGACGCTGCCCGCGTACCGGTGCAGCACCCGCAGCCCGGCCGCGCCGATCGCCGCGTCGGTCTGCCCGTTGCGCCAGGTCCGCCCCATCGTGTCGGTGATCACCACGCCGACCTGCACGCCGAGCCGGTCGGCCAGTCCGGCGCGCAGCCTGCGCGCGGAGGCGTCCGGGTCCTCCGGCAGCAGCGCGATCCGGTCCAGCGCCACGTTCGAGGCGTCCACCCCGGAGGCGGCCTGCACGATGCCCAGCCGGTTCCGGGTGATCAGCGTGTTCCGGAACCGGGCCAGCACCTCGGTGGCCTCGGAGCGCACCAGTTCGCGGCGCAGCCGTTCCCGTTCCGCCGGGTCGCGCGGGGTGCGCACCACCCGGTCCTCGACCTTCGAGATGACCTTGCTGGTGACCACCACGACGTCCCCGTCGGACAGCCACGGCGCGCCCGCCGCGATGGAGGCCGCCACGTCGTCGCCGGGCCCGAACTCGGGCAGCCCGGTCACCGCGAACAGCTGGAGCCCGGCGGTCGCCGCGTGATCCCTCATGACGCCTCCGGAACCGCGAGCCCGGCCGCGTCGAACGCGGCCCGCGCCATCTCCGCGGTCGCAGCCACGTCGGACATCAGCAGCGGGACGTCGCGCACCGCCACGCCCGGCACGTCGGCGGTGTCGCCGGTGTGCACCAGCCACGCGTCGAGCACGCCGTCGGCGGACTCGGCACGGGAACCGTAGAGCCTGCCGACCGCTTCGGCGGAGGTCTCCACGCCGATCGCGGTCAGGCAGGCGTCGGCCATGCCGCGCAGCGGGCGGCCGCCGATGATCGGGGACACACCCACCACGGGTGCGGGCGTCGAGCGCAGCGCCTCCCGGAACCCGGGCACCGCGAGCAGCGTCCCCACGCTCACCACCGGGTTCGACGGCGCGACCAGCACCACGTCGGCCCCGGCGATCGCCTCGGCGACGCCCGGCGCGAGCTTGGCCTCCTCGGCGCCGACCGGCACGATGGCTCCCGCGGCCGGTTCCGCGCGGTGGCGCACCCACCACTCCTGGAAGTGCACCGCGGCCGGTTCGCCGGTGGTGGGGTCCTCGATCGCCACGTGCGTCTCGACCCGGTCGTCGCTGACCGGCAGCAGCCGCACCCCGGGCCGCCAGCGGTCGCACAGCGCCTCGGTCACCGCGGACAGCGGGTAGCCGGCGCGCAGCATCCGCGACCGGACCAGGTGGGTGGCGATGTCCCGGTCGCCCAGCCCGAACCAGCTCGGTTCGGCGCCGTAGGCGGCCAGCTCCTCCTTCACCGACCACGTCTCGTCGACGCGGCCCCAGCCCTTCTCGGTGTCGATGCCGTCGCCGAGGGTGTACATGCAGGTGTCCAGGTCCGGGCAGACCCGCAGCCCGTGCATCCACACGTCGTCGCCGATGTTGACCACGGCGGTCACCTCGTGCGGGGACCCGCCGTCGCCTTCGCCGAGCGCGGGCATGCCCAGCGCTGCCTTGACCCCCAGCAGGAACCGCGCCCCGCCGACTCCACCGACCAGTGCTACGACCTTCACCCCGCGATCCTCGCACGCGGGCGGGGCCGTCCGAGGCCGGACCGGTGTCCGCTGCGTCACCGGCCGGTGATCACTGCCAGAAGCGGAAGGTCTCCTGGCCCAGCATCGCCAGCACCGGATTCCCGCCGACGACGCCGAACACCAGGTACGCCAGCGAGAAGAACGCCTGGCCCACGAACGGCACCGCGAACAGCAGCAGGAACAGCACCAGCGGCGCCCACGGCCGCGCCTTCTCGCCGAACTCCCGGGCCTGGCGCGACAGCCACGGCTCGATCGCGCCGTACCCGTCCAGGCCCGGCACCGGCAGGATGTTCAGCACGAACGCGATCACCTGCAGGAACGCCAGGTAGGACAGTCCGGTGGAGAGCCCGATCGGCATCGGCACCAGCAGCACCGCGGCCGTGATCAGCATCCCGATCACCAGGTTCGTCAGCGGTCCGGCCAGCGACACCATCGATTCGACGCGCCGGGTGCGCAGCGCGTGGTGGTTGATCCACACCGCGCCACCGGGCAGCGGGATCCCACCGGCGATCACGAAGAGCAACGGCAGCACGATGCTGAGTACCGGATCGGTGTAACGGCGCGGGTCGAGCGTCAGGTAGCCCTTGCCCGGGATCGACAGGTCGCCACCCCGGTACGCGGTGATCGCGTGCCCGAACTCGTGCAGGCACAGCGACGCCGCCCACCCGCCGATGACGATCAGCACGATTCCGGTGGTCCGGGCGAACGGCTGGTCGACGGTGGCGAGCACACCGCCGAGCACCGTCGCGCCGAGCAGGGCCAGGAACAGGGGGCTCACACGCGTCTTCACGCCCCCAGTGTCCCCGGTCGCCCCGACGGCCGGGCACGGCCGGGTGAAAAGTCCTGATCGGTGCTGCGCGGCGCTGCCACCTGGCGTAATGGGCTGCCGACAAAAGAGTGCCGGAGTTGCGTCATGCGGCGGGAGCCGCGGGGTCCCTCAACGGGTTGGCTCCGCTTGACCGAGTGGAGCTACACCGGTGTAATCACAGCGGTGTCATTCTCCGCTGAAATGATTGCTCGGCGGCGGGTTCACCGGGCGGTCCACCGCAGCGCGGTCGGCCACCGGTGGTGAATCCCGACGAATCGTCCGGTTCGGATTTCCACCTCGTGGATTTTCCGCCTGCCGGATTTCGAGCGGAGGCCGGGAAAAGGGAGTCCCGGTAGGTGGCCATGGTCGAACGGGCGGGTCCGGTGAGAGGGCCGGTGCGCTGCCCGGGCGGCGACGCGGGGCGCGGTGCGCCTCACGTCCGGAGTGCATCCCGAACGGTCCTGGGGAGGGCCGGAGGGAACGGGAGCGATCGGGGGAGGACCAATGTGGGAGACAGGTCAAGCCCACCTGATGGAACAGGGCCGCTTGATGGAACAGAGTCATCCGCTGCTTCAGGGGAACCTGGTGCAATGGGGGGATCCGAAGGAATCCGAGACCACGGATGCCGATGTGCTCGCCCAGCTCTTCGAACTGGGTGAGCCGGAACAGGAGTGGCAGGAGCGCGCATTGTGCGCGCAAACCGATCCAGAGGCCTTCTTCCCGGAGAAGGGCGGTTCCACTCGCGAGGCCAAACGCATCTGCGCGGGCTGCGAGGTCCGGTCCGAATGCCTGGAGTACGCGCTGGAGCACGACGAGCGCTTCGGCATCTGGGGCGGGCTGTCCGAGCGGGAGCGCCGCCGCCTCAAGCGACGCGCGGTGTGAAGCCGGGCCCGCGCCCGCCGGTCCGAGGGACCCGCGCGGCGCAGGGCCCGGCTTCCCGCCGGAGGGACCTGCGGTGATCACCTGAGACGTCCGCGCGCACGCCCGTCCCGGTTCGGCGGCGGGCCCTCAGCTTTTCGGCTTCCGTCCACTACCGTCGTGCGGTGATCGCACCACGGCAGGGGAGGACACTGTGGCCGGGACCGCGCCGCGCCTGAACACCGCGCCCGCACTGGCGGTGCTCGTGTGCCACGACGGCGATCGCCGGTTACCGGAGGTGCTGGCCGCGCTGCGCGAGCTCACCGTCCGGCCCCGGCACCTGCTCGCGGTGGACACCGGTTCCACCGACGGCACCGCGGACCTGCTGGCGGCGGCCTCCGACCTGGTGGACGGCGTGCTGGACCTGCCGCCGGAAACCGGTTTCGGCGCCGCGGTCGCCGCGGCCACCGAGCACGCCGTCGACCGCTGGGGCGATCCGGGCCGCTGGTTGTGGCTGCTGCACGACGATTCCGCGCCGGAACCGGACTGCCTGCGCCGGTTGCTGGACGTCGCCGAGCTGGATTCGGCCGCGGCCGTGCTGGGGCCGCTCGGCCTGGACTGGGACGATCCGCGGCTCGTGGTGGACGCCGGGCTGTCCACCGACGCTTCGGGACACCGGCAGACCGGCATCGGCTCGGCCGAGGTCGACCCGGAGCTCGCCTGGGCGGGCGCCGCGGACGGGGAGATCGGTGGAGGTCCGGGGCGGTCCGCGGACGAGTCGGCCGCCACCGCCGGAGCCGGAGCGGATGCCGACTCCGACGACACCGACGACACCGTCGGCGCCGGTTCCGTCGACACCGCCAGAACCGACTCCGCCCGCACCGAGTCCGCCCGCACCGACTCCGCGGTCGCCGAGTCCGCCACTTCTTCCGATACCGCCGACGCCGCTCAGCCCGACGGCTCAGCCGACACCGAACCCGCCGAACCCGTCGGTGAATCCGCCCCGGACGACCGGCCCACCGACGCCGACCCGGCCGCCGATGAGGCCGCGGCCGACGGCGCCGGCTCGTCCCCCGAGTCCACATCGGACGCGGAGCGCCGCGCGCCCACCGACGTCCGCGTCGTGTCCGAGGTGCTGGCCGTCTCCACCGCGGGCGCGCTGGTCCGCCGCGAGGTCTTCGAGCGGCTCGGTGGGTTCGACCCGGCGTTGCCGCTGGGCTTCGAGGACATCGACTTCGGCTGGCGCACCAACTCCGACGGGCACCTGGTGCTGTGCGTGCCGAGCGCCCGGATGCGGCACGCGGGCGCGCTGCGCGCCGGCGACCGGGAACCGGACGCGACCCGGCGCACGCTGCGCGCCGCCGAGCGGGTCGGCGGGGTGCGCACCTTCCTGGCCAACGCGCCGCGCTGGTCGTTCCTGCTCGGCGTGCCGCGGCTCGCGGTGCTGGCGCTGCTGCGCGCCGCCGGGTTCGGGCTGCTGTGGCGGCGGGGGGACGCGGCCGCCGAGCTCGCCGTGTTCACCGCGCTGGTCACCGGCCGGATGGGGTTGCGCACGGCGCGCGCCGAACGGCGGAGCACCACACCGGAACCGTCCGGGGTCCGCGGTCTGCTCACCAGCCGGGTGACGCGGCTGCGCAACGGGTTCCGGGCCGCGTTCGCCGGGCTGGTGCGGGAACGGGTGCGCCGCGAGGTCGTGCTCGGCCGCATGCCCGCCGCGCTCGGGCCGGCGCGGGTGACCCCGGTGGCGCCGCGCTCGGTCGGTCCGGCCGCGCTCCCGGCGGGGGCGCTCGGCACTCGCAGGCGCAGCGTCGGCGGGCTGCGCCGTCCCAGCGGTCCCGTGGTGGTGCCGGTCGAGACGGCGGCCGCCGCGGCGGAGCAGCGGCGGCCGTCGCCGGTGCCGCGCGACGCGGGCTCCGTCCCGGAACCGGACCGCAGGCTGCTGCTGGTGCAGGTGGACCGGCGGCGGGTGCTGCGGGAACTGGTGCTGGCGCCGCCGGTGGTGCTCGCGGTGGTGCTCACCGCGATCGCGCTGATCACGCACGGCCTGGTCGCCGAGCACGCCCGGTTCGGCGCCGAGCTGCAGGGCGGCAGGCTGTTCGCCGCCGTCGACCTGGGGTCGACCTGGCGGGACTACCTCGCCTCCTGGCATCCGGTGCACGGCGGCACCGGTTCGCCCGCGCCCGCCGCGCTGCTGGTGCTGGCGCTGCTGGGCACGGTGCTGGCGCCGCTCGGCGGGCCGCCCGCCGTGGTGGCGTTGCTGCTGCTGTTCGGCGTGCCGCTGGCCGGGCTCACCGCCTACGCCGCGACCCGCACGCTGCCGATGCGCGGCGAGCACCGGGCGCTGGCCGCGGGCGCGTACGCGCTGCTGCCGCTGGCCACGTCCGCCGCCGGGCAGGGCAGGCTCGACGTGGTCGTCGCACACGTCCTGGTGCCGCCGCTGCTGGCGGGCATCGCGTCCGTGATCGGGCTGTCCCGGCTGGCGATGCTCGCCCAGTCCCGGCATTGGCTGGGCACCGCCTGCGCGACGGCGCTCGGCCTGGCCGTGCTGGGGGCGTTCGCCCCGCTGGTGCAGGCGCTGCTGGTGGTGCTGGCGCTGCTCGGGTTCGTGGCGGTGCCCGGCGAGGCGCGGCGGGCGCGGCGCCGGATGGCCGGGCTGGCCGCGCTGGTGCTGCTGCCGATCGCGTGCCTGCTGCCGTGGCCGGTCGTGCTGGTGCAGCACCCGGAACTGCTGCTGCACGGGCTCGGCGCGCGGATCACCGAGGTGCCCGCCGGGTGGTGGCCGCTGCTGCTCAGCGCCGACGGGGCTCCGGCGACTTGGGCCGGTGGGCTGCTGGTGCTGGTCGCGCTGCTGGCGGCGGCGCTCGCCCCGCGCCCGGCGATGATCCCGGGCGCGGTCACGGCGGCCGCCGGGTGGGCGGTGGCGTTCACCGTGGACCGGATCGCGATGACCCCGGTGGCGGGCGGCCCGGCGGGCACCGGCGGTGCCGGGGCCCCGCTGGTGGTGGCCGCGGCCGGGCTGCTGTGGGCGGCGCTGTCCGCGGGACCGCTGCCGGTGCGGGTGCCGCGCCGGGTCCTCGCGGGTGCGCTGACCGGAGTGCTGCTGCTGGCCGGGGTGAGCGCGGTGTTCGCCGGGCGCGGACCGCTGCAGGTCGCGCCGACCGGCGGGACTCCGGCGCTGGCCGCTGAGCTCGACGGGCCCGGCGGCATGCTGCTCCTCGAACGCGGCCCGGCCCCGGCCCGGCTGGTCGAGGGCCGCGCACCGCGCTTCGGCGACGACGACCTGGTGCCGGTGCCGGACGCGATGCGCTGGCTGCGCGAGGTCGAGGCGGACCTGCTCTCCGGCGACCCGCAGCGGGTGCGGACCGCGCTGGCCACCGCTGCGGCCCGCGGCACCGGGCACGTGGCGGTGCCGGACGCGGCGACCGCCGACCGGGTGCGGGTGGCGGCCGGGGACCTGGTGGCGGATCACGGCGAACTCGGCGACGGCACCCCGGTGCTGCGGGTGCTGCTGCCGTCCGGCCCGGTGCAGCTGCTCGGCCCCGACCTGGCCCGGCAGGCGCGGCTCGCGGGGACCCCGTCCCCGCAGGCGCGTCCGCTGGGCGTGCCCGCGACGCTGCCCGAGGTCGCGGTCCGCGTCTCCGACGGCGGGGTGGGGCGGGTGCTGCTGCTCGCCGCCGAGCACGAACCCGGCTGGCACGCGGTGATCGACGGGCGGGAGGCGCCGCTGGCCGAGGGGTGGGGCCATCAGGTCGCGGTGCCGGTGCCGGAATCGGCGAGCGAGGTCCGCGTCGGCTACGGCGACTCGTCCCGCACCGCGCTGCTCGTGGTGCAGGCCGCGGCCGTGCTGTTCACCGCGATCGGCGCCCTGCCCTCCCGGCGCCGCTCCGAGGAGAGCTGAGCGGCGGCCGTCCCGCCGTGCCCGGCGGCCTCGCGGTCACCGCCCGGCGGGGGAGTTCGGCAGGGCCTACTGGCCTTCGATGACGTCCGGGTCCAAGCCCAGGTAGGTGGCGACCTGCTCGATGAGCACGTCGTGCAGCAGGTCGGCCATGTCCTGGCCGTCGCGGGCGCGGGCCTCCAGCGGCCTGCGGTACAGCACGATGCGGGCGCGGGTCGGCAGCCCGCGGCGGTCCACCCCGGCGGGGACGAGGCGTGCCAGCGGCACGTTCGCGTCCACCACCACGTCGTCGTCCCAGACGACCTTCTCGGGGGCGGTGACCTGGACCTCGGGCACCTCGTCGACGGCGACGTCGAGCTCGGTCAGCTCGGCGTGCCAGCGCTGCTCGATCGGTTCCAGGGCTTCCAGCACGATCGCGTCGAACCGTTGCGACCGGCTGCGCGCGACCGGGACCGACGACGGGTACAGGGGGCCGCGCAGGCCGCGCCCTCGACGGTCCCGCCGGGCGAGCGTCCGGCGCCGATATCCACGTGCGGTCACCACGGGCTGAGGGTACGCCCTCAGGACCCCCGCGGGGATGCCCGTTCGGGTCGCCTGTCGGCACCGGATGTGAGCACCCGCCGTCACCGGATCGCCCGGCACCCGTTCAGCGCAGCGCGAACAACACCGTCCACCTGCGCGAATCCGCCGGTGAGAGCCGTGCGCGCCGGAAGATCGACATCGACGGGCGAGGACGTTTCCGCGTGCCTCCGGCGCGGGCTGGACGGGGGGCGCTATCGTGCCAGTCGTGCGGAGCGTGAGGCGGTGCTCGCGGACCGGGTGTACCAACCCGGCCGTTGCGACGCTTACGTATGCCTATGCGGACTCGACCGCGGTGGTCGGACCGCTCGCCACGTATGCGGAGCCCCACAGCTACGACCTGTGCGAGGAGCACGCGTTGCGGCTGACGGTGCCGAAGGGCTGGGAGGTCGTCCGCTACGAGGGCGAGTTCTCGCTGCCGGACGGTTCCGCGGACGATCTGACCGCGCTGGCCGAGGCGGTACGCGAAGCGGGGCGTTCGGACCGGCCGGTGGACGCGCCGGACTTCTCCGTCGGCGGCGGCAGGCGCGGGCACCTGCGGGCGCTGCCCGACCCCCGGGACGACTAGGACCACGCCGAACGTGACGTGCCGCTCGTGGCCGTCGGGAGCTCTCCGCAAGATCACCGATCGCCGGTAGGCTCGGACCGCAGCGAGGTTGGCCGGACTACGTAGGGATGTGCAGCGTGCGGGACCTGTCGGAGATCGTCAAGGCGTACGACATCCGCGGGGTGGTGGATGAGCAGCTCGACGCCGACGTCGTTCGGGAGATCGGTGCCGCGTTCACCAGGCTCGTCGGCGGCCCGGCCGTCGTCATCGGGCACGACATGCGGGACTCCTCCCCGGCGCTGGCCGCCGCGTTCGCCGAGGGCGTCACCGGGCAGGGCGTCGACGTGGTCTCCATCGGGCTGGCCAGCACCGACATGCTCTACTTCGCCTCCGGCACGCTGGAGCTGCCGGGCGCCATGTTCACCGCCAGCCACAACCCGGCCCGCTACAACGGCATCAAGCTGTGCCGGGCGGGCGCCGCGCCGGTCGGCCAGGACAGCGGGCTGTCCGAGATCCAGGAGCTCGTCGGGCAGGGCGTCCCCGAGTTCCTGGGCGCGAAGGGCGGCACCACCGAGCGCGACATGCTCGCCGAGTACGCGGAGTTCCTGCGCGGCCTGGTGGACCTGAGCGCGATCCGGCCGCTGAAGGTCGTCGTCGACGCCGGGAACGGCATGGCCGGGCACACCGTGCCGCAGGTCTTCGAAGGCCTGCCGGTCGAGGTGGTGCCGATGTACTTCGAGCTGGACGGGAACTTCCCGAACCACGAGGCGAACCCGCTGGACCCGGCGAACCTGGTCGACCTGCAGGCGAAGGTGCGCGAGGTCGGCGCGGACGCCGGGCTGGCCTTCGACGGGGACGCGGACCGCTGCTTCGTGGTGGACGAGAACGCCGACCCGGTGGCGCCGAGCGCGATCACCGCGCTGGTCGCGGTGCGCGAGCTGGCGAAGGAACCGGGCGCGACCGTCATCCACAACCTGATCACCTCGCACGCGGTGCCGGAGATCGTCGCCGAGCAGGGCGGCAAGCCGGTGCGCACCCGCGTCGGGCACTCCTTCATCAAGCAGACCATGGCCGAGACCGGCGCCATCTTCGGCGGCGAGCACTCGGCGCACTACTACTTCCGGGACTTCTGGAAGGCCGACTCCGGCATGCTGGCCGCGCTGCACGTGCTGGCCGCGCTGGGCGGGCAGGACGGCGGGCTGTCCGGGCTGATGGCCGAGTACTCCCGCTACGCCGCCTCCGGCGAGATCAACTCGACGGTGCAGGACCAGGCGGGGCGGATGCGCGCCGTGGCCGAAACCTACCGGGAACGTTCCGGTGCTCGAACCGACGAGCTCGACGGGCTTACCGTGGAGCTGGCGGACGGCTCCTGGTTCAACATCCGGCCTTCGAACACCGAGCCGCTGCTGCGGTTGAACGTGGAGGCGCCGGACGCCGCCGCGGTCGCCGCGCTGCGCGACGAGGTGCTCGCCGTGGTGCGGGGCTGACCGAGTGATATCGCCCGCTGGGCGTGGACCGGGTGTGGACTCAGGAGGGAACGTGGCCGTGGCCCTGGAACCGACATTGCTGGAGATCCTCGCCTGCCCGGCACCGGACCACGGCGCGCTGCGCGCCGGGGGCGGGACCGCGCAGGACGAGTACTTGACGTGCACTTCGTGCGGCCGCGGCTACCCGGTGCGGGACGGCATCCCGGTGCTGCTGGTGGACGAGGCCGTCGGTGGCCCCGAGGATCCTGGCTCGACCGGGGAGAGGTGACCTCCGGTGCTCGACGACAGCCTCTTCGACGATCCCGAGCGGATCACCGAGGCCGATTCGCGCGGGCTGCTGCGCTCCGCCGCGCTCGCGGGCGCGCAGGTGCGGGCGGCCGCGGAGACGGTGCAGGAGATCGGGTTCGACGACCTCGCCGACGGCAGGCCGCGTTCGCTGGTGCTGGTGTCCCGGCCGGGCCTCGGCCCGTCGGTGTGCGGGTTGCTGGCCGCGCTGGCCGGGGCGTCCTGCCCGGTCCCGGTGATCGTGGCCGAATCGGTGCCGGTGTGGGTGGGGCCGCTGGACGTGGTGTTCGCGCACACCCCCGACCCGGGTGATCCGACGCTGGCCGAAGGGGTGGCGACCGCGACCCGGCGAGGCGCCTCGGTGGTGCTGGCCGTGCCGGCGGACGGCCCGGTGGCCGCGTCCGGCGCGGGCCGGGCGAAGGTGGTGCCGCCGCGGATCCCGGTGCCCGACGAGCTGACGTTCGCGCACGTGTTCACCGCGGGGCTCAGCGTGCTCATCGCGCTCGGCCTGCTGCGCTGCGACACCGATCAGCTGGCGGACGAACTGGACCGGGAGGCGGAACGCGCGCACCCCGGTCAGGAACCGCTGATGAACCCGGCGAAGTCGCTGGCGCTGCGGCTCGCCGATCACGAGGCGCTGCTGTGGGGAGTCGACCAGCTCGCCACCGCCGTCGCCGGGCACGGCGCCTACGCGCTGGGCGTGCACGCGGGAGTGGCCTGCGACGTGGCGAGCCACCCGCAGGCCGTCACCCGGCACGCGCTGTACCGCTCGGTCCGCGACACCGGATCGGACCTGTTCGCCGATCCGGACGAGGACGGCGGCGCGACGCCCCGGGTCTTCCTGATCGGCACCCGGCACGACGAGCGGGCCGAGGCGGACGAACGCGTCGCGACCCGGTCGCTGCCGGGCGCGGACCTGATCGTCCCGGGCGAGTCGGCGCGGGCCGACGCGGTGTTGCGGGCCGCGGTGCTCGCGTTGCGGTTCGATCTCGCCGCGGTCTACCTGGGCCTCGCGGCGGGCACGCTCGGAGGCCCGGGCAGGCAGGCGCTGGCCGTGCACTGACCGGACGGGGCGGAAACCTGGGTGATTGCCGGGGACGTCCCTGATGCACTGGTGGCGGCGAGGCGATGTCCTGGTTCCAGGGTCGGCGCCCCTACGGTGCCGGTCCGAGGACGCGTGCCCGACCGGCGGTGAAGAGAGCGAGAAGGACTGTGGAGTTACTGCGGAACGCGGTGCGCCCCTACGCGTGGGGCTCGCGAACCGCCATCGCAGATCTGCTCGGGCGGCCCGTTCCCACTCCGCACCCCGAGGCCGAACTGTGGATGGGTGCGCACCCGGGCGACTCGTCGAAGCTGGTGCGCCCGGACGGCAGCGAGGAGTCGCTGCTGGACCTGCTCGACGCGGACCCGGCGCACCACCTCGGTGAGGTGTGCACCGGCCGGTGGGGCAGCAGGCTGCCGTTCCTGCTCAAGGTGCTCGCCGCGAACGAGCCGCTGAGCCTGCAGGCCCACCCGTCCGCGGAGCAGGCCGCCGAGGGCTTCGAGCGGGAGGAGCGGGCCGGCATCCCGCGCAACGCGCCGAACCGGAACTACCCGGACCCCACGGCGAAGCCGGAGCTGGTCTGCGCGCTCACCGAGTTCCACGCGCTCGCCGGGTTTCGGGAGGCGCACCGCACGGTGCGGCTGCTGGGCGAGCTGGACGTGCCGACGCTGCGCCCGCACACCGCGCTGCTGGCGGCGCAGCCGGACCCCGACGGGCTGCGGGCGCTGTTCACCACGTGGATCACGCTGCCCGAGCACTACTTGCGCGGGCTGCTGCCGGAACTGCTCGACGCCTGCGTGCGGCACGTGCGCGAGCACGGCGAGTTCGCGCTGGAGTGCCGCACGGTGCTGGAGCTGGGGGAGGCGTACCCGAACGACGCGGGCGTGCTGGCGAGCCTGCTGCTGAACCGGCTGGTGCTGCAGCCCGGCGAGGCGATCTACCTGCCCGCGGGCAACCTGCACGCCTACCTGCAGGGCACCGGAGTGGAGATCCTGGCGAACTCGGACAACATCCTGCGCTGCGGGCTCACCCCGAAGCACGTGGACGTGCCGGAGCTGCTGCGGGTGCTGGACTTCACCTGCGGGGACATGCGGGTGCACAAGGGCGAGTCGCTGGACGGGAACCGCACCGTCTACCAGACGCCCGCCGAGGAGTTCCGGCTGTCCAGGGTGGACTGGTCCCCGGCGAACTCGACGGCGGTGCTGCTGGACTCGGACGGTCCGCAGATCCTGCTGTGCACGAAGGGCGCGCTGCGGCTGACCGCGCAGCGCCCCGGCGCGGAACCGGCCGAGCTGGAGCTGAGGAAGGGCCAGTCGGTGTGGCTGGCGGCCTCCGACCCGGCGGTGCTGGCGAGCCCGGTGTGCCCGGACGGGACGGCGCAGGTGTTCCGCGCCGCCGCGGGCACTTAGCAGGCGCAATCCCGACATACCTGCTCCGTCCGGGCGATCGCGGCGGTAGGTTTCCCGCGGAACGCAGGGAATCGAGCTCGGGAGCACGCGTGTCAGCAGGTGGCGGTACCAAGGCGATCCTGGCGGCGTTGGCCGCGAACGCGGGCATCGCGGTGGCCAAGTTCGGCGGATTCCTGTTCACCGGGTCCTCGTCGATGCTGGCCGAGTCGGTGCACTCGGTGGCGGACACCTCGAACCAGGGGTTGCTGCTGCTGGGGAAGAAGACCTCGGTGCGCCGGCCGACCGCGGAGCACCCGTTCGGCTACGGGCGGGACCGCTACTTCTACTCGTTCGTCGTGGCGCTGCTGCTGTTCAGCCTCGGGTCGGTGTTCGCGCTGTACGAGGGCGTGCACAAGATCCAGCACCCGGAGCCGTTGAGCTCGCCGCTGGTGGCGGTGGTGATCCTGCTGCTGGCGATCGCGCTGGAGTCCTACAGCTTCACCACCGCGATCAAGGAGTCCCGCGGGATCAAGGGCGGGCTGAGCTGGTGGCAGTTCATCCGGCAGGCCAAGACCCCGGAGCTGCCGGTGGTGCTGCTGGAGGACGCGGGCGCGCTGCTGGGCCTGGTGCTCGCGCTCGGCGGGGTGGGGCTGGCGGTGCTCACCGGGAACCCGGTGTTCGACGGGATCGGCACGGTCGGCATCGGGCTGCTGCTCGGCGTGATCGCGGTGATCTTGATCGTGGAGACGAAGAGCCTGCTGATCGGGGAGGGCGCCGACCGGTCGGTGCTGGACGAGGTCGTCGGCGAGCTGCGCGGCGGCCGGGTGCGGCGGGTCATCCACATCCGCACCCAGTACCTCGGCCCGGACGAGCTGCTGATCGCCGCGAAGATCGACCTGGAGCCGTCGCTGGACGTCGCCGCGGTCGCCGCGGAGATCGACGCCGCCGAGGCGCGGGTGCGGGCGAAGGTGCCCGCGGCGCGGCTGATCTACCTCGAACCGGACCTGGATCGGAGCGGGGATCGGAGCGCGGATCGGGATCGGGGCGCGGTCTCGGAACCGGTCGCCGACTCGCCTTCCGAGACCGACTCGGAACCGTCGATCGACTCGCCGCGGGACTGATTCACCGCAGATCTTGCACCGTTCGCGGGGGCTTTCCCGATGATCTGCGGATAACCGGGAAATTGTCCCGCCGGGCGCCGGTCTACCTGCAGTGACACCCCTGCTGTGTGCGGACGGTGATCGCCTCGGAGCATTTGGCGGATCAACTTGTCCTCCGGGTGGACGGGGCGGTCACAGAGCATTAACGAATCCCGACCCCCACACTGTTTCCTAGCTAATCCGGTGCAACACTCCCCCGCTAGGGTGCGTTCCACCATTCGGGTTGGAAGAGGAGGGCGACAGTGCCAGGGACCGGGCTGTGGCGAACGAAGACGGTCGAGCAATCGATCAAAGACACCGATGAGCCGGACACGAAGCTCCGAAAGAACCTCGGTGCCTGGGACCTGATGGTCTTCGGCGTCTCGGTCGTCATCGGCGCGGGGATCTTCACGCTCGCCGCCTCCACCGCGGGGGACGTGACCGGCCCGTCCGTATCGCTGTCCTTCGTCATCGCGGCGATCGCCTGCGGGCTCGCCGCGGTCTGCTACGCGGAGTTCGCCTCGACCGTGCCGGTCGCGGGCAGCGCGTACACCTATTCGTACGCGACGTTCGGCGAGTTCGTCGCCTGGATCATCGGCTGGGACCTGATCCTGGAGTTCGCGGTCGCCGCCGCGGCGGTCAGCAAGGGCTGGTCCAGCTACCTGCAGCAGGTGCTGCAGCTCATCGGCATCAACGGGGTGCCGACGAAGTTCGAGCTCGGGCCGCTGCAGTTCGACTGGGGCGCGCTGCTGCTGATCGCCGGGCTCACCGCGGTGCTCGCGCTGGGCACCAAGCTCTCGGCGCGGGTCAGCCTCGTGATCAGCGCGATCAAGGTGTTCGTGGTGCTGCTGGTCGTCGTGATCGGCCTCTCCTACATCAACACCGCGAACTACACGCCGTTCATCCCGCCGGCCGAGGCCGGTGCGGAGGATGCGTCCAAGCTGGACCAGTCGCTGCTGTCGCTGCTGCTGGGCGGTGAGACGAGCAGCTTCGGCGTCTTCGGCCTGCTCGCCGGTGCCTCGCTGGTGTTCTTCGCGTTCATCGGCTTCGACGTCGTCGCCACCACCGCGGAGGAGACCCGCAACCCGCAGCGCGACGCGCCGCGCGGCATCTTCGGCTCGCTGGCCATCGTCACCGTGCTGTACGTGGCCGTCGCCGTCGTGGTGACCGGCATGGTCAACTTCAAGCAGCTGGCCACCGTGGACGGCGAGAAGGCCACCCTGGCCACCGCATTCCAGCTCAACGGAGTCACCTGGGCCGCCGGGGTCATCACGGTCGGCGCGCTCGCCGGCCTCACCACCGTCGTCATGGTCATGTTCCTCGGCCAGGTGCGCATCCTGTTCGCCATGTCCCGCGACGGGCTGCTGCCGCGCGGGCTGGCCAAGACCCACGACGAGCACGGAACCCCGGTGCGGGCGACGCTGATCGTCGGCGGCATCGTGGCGCTGGCCGCGGCGTTCTTCCCGGCGGACAAGCTGGAGGAGATGGTCAACGTCGGCACCCTGTTCGCGTTCATCCTGGTGTCCGCCGGCGTGATCATCCTGCGCCGGTCGCGGCCGGACCTGCCGCGTGGTTTCCGGGCGCCGCTGGTGCCGCTGATCCCGATCCTGGCGATCATCGCCTGCGTGTGGCTGATGCTGAACCTGACCGCGCTGACCTGGGTGCGGTTCGTCGTCTGGATGATCGCGGGCGTGGTGGTGTACTTCCTGTACAGCCGCAAGCACTCGCGGCTCGGGCAGCAGCAGCGGGACATCGCCGCGGGCGGCTCCGTCTGATCCTGCGCTCGCGCGCAGCGGGCCCGTTCCCCTCCGGGGGAGCGGGCCCGCTTTTTTCGCGCCGCGGACCGCGTGGACTGCACGCTTGGCATCTACTTGCCGATGTGCGTACACTTTCCATATGGAAAATGAATCGAACGCCTCCGGACGTGACCAGCTCGGCCAGCTCGGCCAGCTCGACCAGGTCGCCGACGCGCGCCGCCGCCTCGCCGGCCACGCCGGGTTCCCCACCGCCTACTGGGTGATCTTCGGCGTCGCGCTCGTCGCGATGGCCGGACTGCCGATCTGGATGGACCTGCTGGGCGCGGACTACAACGCCTACGTGTCGTGGGGGCTCGCGGCGATCGCCCTCGGCTCGGCCGCCTTCTCCGTCGCCCGGCGCCGCCGATCCGGCGTCTACCTGCCCAAGCGCATCGGGTCCTACCCCGGCGCCCGGCCGATCTGGCTGGCCGCGCTCGCCATCACCGTGGTCGGCTTCGGCGTCATCGCAGCGCTGGTCAGGTTCGAGCAGCAGGGGATCGCCCTGCTGGTGCTGCCCGTCGTGGCGATCGCGGTCTTCGTGGCGCAGGTGAAGACCCGGGCGGCGATGCGGCGCGACATCGAAGAAGGCCGGGTCCGGCCGTGACGGGTGCGCACCAGGAAGGCGAAGGGCGCCAGCCCCTCTTCGAGACCGGGCCCCGGTTGGCGCTGTGCGCGCTGCTGCAAGGCGCCGAGTGGGTCGACTTCGCGACCGCGCGCGACATGCTGGGCGTCAGCGACTCCGTCCTCTCCAAGCACAGCCGGGCCCTCGAAGAAGCCGGCCACCTCGAAGTGCGCAAGGGCTCCGTCGGGCGCAGGCCGCGGACCTGGTTCCGGCTGACCGCGGAGGGCAGGACCGCGATCAGCAACCACCTGACCTGGCTCTCCGGTCTTCAGGCTGCCCTGGATCGGGAGTGACGGGGTCGTGTTGCGAGCGGGGTGGGTGGCGGAACCTCAGCGGTCTTCTCGCTGCGGGATCGTTTTCACCGGTGGCTCCGCCACAGGCGAAAACGCCGTCCTCGCGAGAAGACCGCTGAGAACCCGCGGGTGGTCCGGTTGCTCGGGTGGTCGCTGCTCAGCGGCTTCGCCGCTGACAGGACTGTGGTGGGGGGTGGCTTGCGGGTTCGGTGTCAGCGGTCTGCGGCTCGGAGGGCGTTGCCCCGTTCCCAGGGGGCTGCTCGGCCGCGCGGGTCGGTGAGGTCGGGGAGCGCGGAGCGGGAAGGCTTCCCGTCGTTCGCGGCGGTCTCGGCCGCCCCGGCCTCGCCGGTGCCCGCCACCTCGTCCGGGTCCCAGCCCAGCAGGTCCGACACGGATGCCGACTCGTCCTCGCCGAGCTCGGCGTCGGCGGTGGGCTCCGGTTCGGTGCGCCGCGGTTCGGTCAGGGCGCCCAGCGGATCAGCGGTCTGCTGCGCCACCGCGGTCGGCGTGCGCAGCGGCAACGTGGCGCCCCGCACCGGGATCTCCAGCCCGGCCGCCATCGCGACCGCGCGATCCCACTCCGGGTCCCCGCTGTAGTCCGTGTGCCCGAGCACGCCGGGCACCCAGCGGCGGAACGAGAACGGCCCGCGCTGCGGGTCCGGCAGCCAGTGGTCCCCGCCGAGGACCAGCGCGCCCGTCGGCCCCCGCGTCGCGGGCGGCAGCGGGCCCTGCGTCCCGTCCGGGCGCAGCCCGACGCCGATCAGCATCCCGTCGAACACCTGCCGGTTCCAGGTGGTCACCGCGCCACCGAGCGGATCGGTGCCGCGGCACAGCGACCGCCAGCGCCCGTTGAGCGACCCCGCGAGATCGCGCAGCGACCCGTGCGGCACCACCCCGGGGAACGCCCGCGGATACGCCCACTGCAGCTGGGAACCCGCGGTCACCAGCCCGACCCGCTCCCGATCGGCCTCCGGCAACGTCTCCAGCAGCCGCGCGGTCGCCACCGCGGCCAGCAGGCTGCCCTGGCTGTGCCCGACGAGCACCACCCGGGTGTCCGGCTCGGCGAGGTGCTCGGCGGCGCGCGCCGCCAGCTCCGGCACCACCTTCAGCGCGTAGCACGGCGGCACCACCGGGTGCGCCTCCCGCGGCCAGAACAACGTGAGATCGCACAGGATGCCCAGGTAGCGCCCGGCGGTCCGCTCCTTCGCCGCCAGCTGCACCATCCGCAGCAGCCCCGCCGCGAGCAGGCCCAGCGCCAGCACGCCCAGCGCGCGCAGCCAGTCCGCCCACTCGGTGCGCGGGAAGCCCCACGCCCGCAAGCCCACCGCCAGCACCGTGCTCGCCGTCAGCACCGCCGCCACCAGCAGCAGCACGTGGTGCGAGTAGCGCCGCTGCACGTCCGCGGTCCGCCACGAACCGGCCGCGTTGCGCTGGTCCTGCTGCCTGCCCGCGTGCAGCAGCGACACCTGCTCGGGCACGTCCTCGACCCCGCTCGGCAACCAGCGGCGGACCAGCATCCAGCAGCCCAGTCCGAGGCCGCCGACCAGCAGCAGCACCGCCGCGCTGCCCCAGAACAGCGCCACGTCGTCGTAGGCGTCCGGCAGCCGAAGCCGCTCCGGACCGCCCAGCGCCTGCCGGAGGCTCAGCGCGAGGCCGGCGCCGAAACCGGCGCCGAGCATGCACGCCAGCATCAGCATCGGCGCCGCCATCCAGCCGCCCGCCCACGGGCGCAGCTCGCGCGGCACCGACGACCAGCCGGGCCGGGCCAGCAGCGCCGCAGGCACCAGCAGCGCCGCCACCGCCAGGCAGGTCAGCAGCAGTCCCACGGTGATCGCGTCCACCGTCGCCCCGGATCCCGGCAGCGGTGCGTTCAGCGGACCCGGCAACACCGCCACCGCCAGCAGCAGCACCGCGGCGGTGGCGATCACGACGCGGCGGGCGGTGCGGCTCAGCAGCCCGCGCACCACCGCGGCGACCGGGCCGGAACCCATGCCGCTCGGATCGTCCAGCAGCAACGTCCCGCTCACCGACAGCACCAGCAGCAGTTCCGCCAGCATCCAGCGCGGATCGGGGCTCGGCGTCAGCGGCCCGCCCAGCGCGAGCACCGCGATCACCGCCAGCGCCCCCACCACGTGGAGCGCGCGCAGCGCGGGCGTGTCCGGATCGGCGACGACGTTCGCGCCCGGCAGCAGCGGAGCTCGCGCCGAATGCGGCGAGGACTCGGTGCGCCCGCCGAACGTGCGCCACGAACCGGAGACCTTCCAGGACACGCTGGACAGCCGGTGCATCAGCAGCACCACCAGCCCGAGCAGCAGCATCGCGGGCATCGCGCGCACCGCGGGCACGGCGCGCAGCGACTCCGGCACCGAGTCCAGGCACGGCGAACCGGGGCGCAGGCACTGCGCGGCGAGCAGGTCCAGCAGCACCACGGCCAGCTGCGCGACGAACAGCATCGTCAGCAGCAGCGCCCCCACCCGCAGCAGCGCCCGCAGCAACCGGGACAGCACGGCCCCGACGGCGTCGCCGGACCGCGGCGGCGGCAGCATCCAGTGCGCCACGTTGCTCAGCGCGAACGGGAACATCAGCGCCCAGCTGGCCTTCGCCCAGCCGCCGGAGGTCATGCCGCCCCACACGTAGCCCTCGACGATCCGGGGGACGGTGCGGTCGCCCGCGGTGAGCATCGGGCCCGGCACGGGACGGCGCAGCCGGTCGGCGGGGCGCACGATGCGGCCCACCCCGTCACCCGCCACGTCGACCGAGGCCACGGAGTCGGTGAGCGCGTCCCCGGTGGTCCCGAGGATGCCGTGCACCCGCAGCTCGACCACGCGGGTGTCGGGCCCCGGTATCTGCACTTGTGCCTCCTGGCCATCGGGTGTTGATCACTTGCCCGTGATTGTCCACCGCAGATCGACTCGTGGCGAGCCCTCGGCCACTCGATTGTGACGGCCTTCGCCCGGGCCTGTCCCCGGTTCGCCGATGCTCGATCGAAATTCCAGGTCAGCGGAGCGTGCAGGGCTTGCGCGCGCACGCAACCGGGCACGTCCGGGTGAGCTGCAGGCGTGTCGCGCGAGCAGCGGCCGCCGCCCGCCCCGCCCCGGGGGTGAACGGCGGCCGCCGGATGGAGCAGCCGACCCCTCCGCGGCTGCTCCACCCGCGCTCCGGGCCGGTGTTCCGGAGCGGGTGTTCAGGACCCGTTGCGCAGGCCGCTGACGTCCCGGGCCTGCCCGATCTGCAGCACCGAGCCGCTGCTCTCGCCGGAGAAGTTGTTCTGCACGTGCACCGACTGCCCGCGTCCGCCCTCGTCCCCGGCCTCCGGGCGCTCCGAACCGTGCACCCGGTCCTGCTCCTGCTTGAGCCGGTCGCGGTCGACGGGCCAGGCGTTGACCCCGTCCAACAGGTCCCGGTTCACCGAGCTCTTCGGGGTGTACAGGAAGGCGTGGGCTTCGAAGTTCTTGACCTTGACGGCGTTCGCGGCGAACTGGGAGGCGCGCTTCTTGATGTAGCCGCCTTCGACGACGTCGGTGAACACACGCTGGGACAGGATCGCGGCGACGTAGGTGACGTCCGGATCGGAGCCGGTGAGGATGCGGCGCACCGGTTCGGCGTCGAGCAGCCGGTGCGTCTCGTTCATCGAGGTGGACAGACCGCTCTCCGGGACCGGCCCGAGGTGGATGCTGACGCGCAGCCGGAGCTTGAGCGCGCGGTCGCGGGCGCGGACGACCTCGTCGTGCTCGTCGAGCACCTCGTTGAGCTCGTCGAGGAACGGGTCCACCAGGAACGGGGTGTCCATGGCGTCGACGCCGAAGTAGTAGCCGTCGCCGGTGGAGTGGGGGAACACCTTCGTCTGCCACAGCCGGGCCAGGCCGCACTGCTCCAGCGCGCGTTCCAGCAGGTCCGGGATGTCCTGGCTGAGCCGTTCCTGGTGCGCGCTGGGGCTCTCGCTGAAGCCCTTGGTGTCCACGGCGAGCACCGCGCGGTACGGCGGGAGCTGGCTGCTGCGCCGGGTGTTCGGACTGGGTGGCATGTCGGGTCCTTCCTGGAGCGGGGCACCCGCGGGCCGGTGCTGAGATCAGCATCGGGCGGGTGCGCGGAGCGCGGGGTCCGATTCCGGACACCGCGCCGGGTGACCGCGATCACGTCTATCGGGATCGGTGGATTTCGTCCAGCAACGCGGCCGGGTCGAGCACGTGCACCCCGCCCTGCTCGGTCCGCAGCAGGCCCAGCGCGCGGAACTCGGCGAGGCTCGCCGCCACCGAACTCCGCGCCAGCCCCAGCAGATCCGCCAGATCCCGTTGCGGCAGCGGCACGAAGTCGTCCTGCCCGGTGGTCGCGGTCAACCGGTGCAGCAGCCACGCCACCTTCGACCGCGCCGAGGAGCGCGACAGCTCCGAGATCATGGAGCCGTTCGAGCGCAGCTTCATGCTCAAGTAGCTGGTCAATTGGGCGTCGAGCCTGCGGCGGCGGATGAACGCGGTGAACTCGGGGCCGCGCAGCCGCTGCCCGCGGCACTCCACCACCGCGTGCACGCTCGCCGACCGCGGCCGCTTGTCGATGCCGGACTGCTCGCCGATGGTGTCGCCCGCGGCGCGCAGCGCCAGCAGCGACTGGCCGTGGTCCGCCCGCGCGCCCACCACCCGGCACAGCCCCGCGGTCAGCACGAACACGTGATCGCCGTCCTCGCCCTCGTTGAGCAGCGTCGCCCCGGGGCGGAAGCGGAACGGTCCGCCGATGCGCAGCAGGTCGGCCCACTCCGAAGTGGACAGGTGATCGCGGAAGCTGCGGTAGTCCTCGTCGAGCGCCACGGTGATCGATTCTGCGGCACCGGATTCGAGGTGGACGGTTTTCGCGCCAGGTCAACCCTAATGGCGGTCCGCGGCCCTCGGCTGCGTATCGTCGCCGCCGTGGGGCGGCTGATCGTGATCGAAGGACTGGACGGCGCGGGCAAGCGCACGCTCGTCGACGGGCTCACCGCGCGGCTGCGGGAACGCGGCAGCAGCGTCGCGCACGCCGCCTTCCCCCGCTACACCGCCGACGTGCACGCCGAACTCGTCGCCGAAGCGCTGCACGGCGAGCACGGCGACCTCGGCGGATCGGTGTACGGCATGGCCGTGCTGTACGCGCTGGACCGGCGCGGCGCCGCCGACGACCTGCGCGCCGACCTCGCCGCGCACGACGTGGTGCTGCTGGACCGCTACGTCGCCTCCAACGCCGCCTACGGTGCCGCCCGGCTGCACCAGGACGTCGACGGCGACTTCGTGCGCTGGGTGCGGGAACTCGAAGCCGACCGGTTCGGCCTGCCACGCCCCGACCTGCAACTGCTGCTGCAGGTGCCCGCCGACGTGGCCGCCGGGCGCGCCGAGCACCGCGAACGCACCGAGACCCGCCGCCGCGACCGGTTCGAAGCGGACTCCTCGCTGCAGCAGCGCTGCGGCGAGCTGTACGCGCGGCTCGCCGCCGCCGGCTGGTGGTCGCCGTGGCTGGTCGTCGACGGCTCCGCCCGCCCCGACCACGACGCGATCGCCGCCCGCATCACCGGCTGACCTGCACCGCGCTCCGCGCCGCACGCGCCGCCGATCGACTCCCCCGTTCGGCGGTACACCTCGATCCGCGTTCGGTGCAGGCGCGACGACCTGCGGTGACGATCGGCGGGTGCTGCACGACCCGGGAGTGAGAAGTGCAACCATGTGGGGCATGAAGGCGCGCGTGCTCGTGGTGGACGACGATCCGGCCCTGGCCGAAATGCTGACCATCGTCCTGCGGGGCGAAGGTTTCGAGACAGCCGTGGTCAGCGACGGCACCAAGGCCATGCCCGCGCTGCGCGAACTGAAACCCGACCTGGTGCTGCTCGACCTCATGCTGCCCGGCATGAACGGCATCGACGTGTGCAAGGCGATCCGCACCGAATCCGTGGTGCCCATCGTCATGCTCACCGCGAAGAGCGACACCGTCGACGTGGTGCTCGGACTCGAATCCGGCGCCGACGACTACGTCGTCAAGCCCTTCAAGCCGAAGGAGCTCGTCGCCCGGCTGCGCGCCCGGCTGCGCCGCACCGACGCCGAACCGGCCGAGGTCCTCGCCATCGGCGACCTCAGCATCGACGTCCCCGGCCACGAGGTCACCCGCGACGGCGTGCCCATCGCGCTCACGCCCCTCGAGTTCGACCTGCTGGTCGCGCTGGCCCGCAAACCGCGCCAGGTGTTCACCCGCGAAGTGCTGCTCGAACAGGTCTGGGGCTACCGGCACGCCGCCGACACCCGCCTGGTCAACGTCCACGTGCAGCGGCTGCGGTCCAAGGTGGAGCGCGACCCGGAACGGCCCGAGGTGGTGCTGACGGTCCGCGGCGTCGGGTACAAGGCCGGCCCCCCGTGATCCGGAGACCGGCGCGTTGAGCGGGTGGGCGAGCCGGGGCGGTGTGCCGCACCGGTGGCTGTCGCGCGCCCGCGTCGAGGTCCGCGAGCGCTGGCAGCGCTTCGAACGCGTGTGGCGCCGGTCCATGCAGCTGCGGGTCGTCGTCAGCACCCTCGCGCTGTCCTCCGTGGTCATCTGCGTGCTCGGGATGGTGCTGCAGACGCAGATCACCTACCAGCTGATGACCGCGAAGGAAGACGCCGCGATCTCGCAGGTGCGCTACAGCCTGCCCGTGCTGGAACGCGAGCTGACCGCCGTCGACCCCAACTCCGACGACGTCTCCCAGCAGCTCGAACAAGCGCTCAACCGGCTCACCACGCCCAACTCGGGACGGCCCAGCACCGAGGCCTCCGCGGGCGCCTTCGACCCGGTGCTCGTCGACGGCTCCGACGCCGAATCCGAAGCGCAGCCCTCCGCGGGCCCCATCGACGACGTGCCGAAGGAACTGCGCCGGTTCGTCGAGCAAGGCGAGCTCGCCAAGCAGATCACCACCGTGCAGCGCGGCCCCGAACCGGTGACCATGCTCGTCGTCGGCACCCCGGTGGACAGCTCCACCCGGTCCCTGCAGGCCTACCTGCTGTTCCCGCTGACCTCCGAGAAGGACACCCTCAACGTCGTGCAGAGCACGCTGCTCGTCGGCGGGCTCGTGCTGGTGGTGCTGCTCGGCGCCATCACCAACCTCGTCACCCGCCAAGTGGTGCGCCCGGTGCGGCAGGCCGCCGAGAACGCCGCGCGGCTCGCCGACGGCGACCTCGACCAGCGGATGCGGGTGATCGGCGAGGACGACGTGGCCCGGCTCGCCGAATCCTTCAACGAGATGGCCGACAGCCTCCGGCAGCAGATCAAGCAGCTGGAGGAGTTCGGGCAGCTGCAACGCCGCTTCACCTCCGACGTCTCGCACGAACTGCGCACCCCGCTCACCACCGTGCGGATGGCCGCCGACGTGCTGCACGCCTCCCGCGAGCAGTTCCCGCCCGGGCTGGCCCGCTCCACCGAACTCCTCGTCGACGAACTCGACCGGTTCGAATCGCTGCTCGCCGACCTGCTGGAGATCTCCCGGCTCGACGCGGGCGTCGCCGAACTCGCCGCCGAACCGCTCGACCTGCCCGCCATCGTGCAGCGCGCCGTCGACTCGGTCCGCGGCATCGCCGAGACCAGCGGCGTCCCGCTGCGGGTCGAAGTGCCCGCCGTCGACCTCGACCTCGTCGCCGACGCGCGCCGCGTCGAACGGATCGTGCGCAACCTCATCGCCAACGCCATCGACCACGCCGAGGGCGGGCCCGTCGAAGTGCGGTTCGGCGCGGGGCAGGACGCCGTCGCGGTCAGCGTCCGCGACTACGGCGTCGGCCTCCGCCCCGGAGAAGCGGAACTCGTGTTCACCCGGTTCTGGCGCGCCGACCCGTCCCGCAACCGGCGCACCGGCGGCACCGGGCTCGGCCTGTCCATCAGCTCCGAGGACGCCCGGCTGCACGGCGGCCTGCTCGACGCGTGGGGAGAACCGGGTTCCGGCTCCTGCTTCCGGCTCACCCTGCCCCGCGAACCCGGCCGCGACTTCACCGAGAGCCCGCTGGCGCTGCCGTCCGGACGGCGCATCGCCGCCCCCGGCGCGCTGCTCGCCCGCACCGTCGACGCGCATGCCGACGGCGAACCCGACGGGGAACCCGCCGTCCGCGATACCGGACCGGCCCGGCTGTCCGAACCGGTCGAGCCCGCGGCCCGCGCCGACCACCTTCGGCTGGACCGGGCCCGCGCCGACCGGGCACGCCTCGAACAGGCCCGTTCCGACCGGGCCGGAGACGCTCAAGCCCGAGTCGACCAGGCCAAGGCCGAGCACGAGCGCGGCGACCAGACCGCCCGCCGAGGCAGGGAGGACCCGAGATGATCAGTCGCAGGCTCGTCGTGCTCGCCCTGGCGGTGCTGCCGCTCGCCGCCTGCGCCTCCATCCCGGAACGATCCGACCCGATGGCCGTGCCGCCGCTCGTCGACCACGGCGTCTCCCGCACCACCGCGCCCGAACCGCCGCGCGCCACCGACGCCGTCGACATCGTGCGCAGCTTCGTCGACTCCGGCTCCACCAGGGAGACCGGCTTCGCCTTCGCCCGCAGCCACCTCACCCCGGAAGCCGAACGGCGCTGGGAACCGGCCAGCTCCGTGCTCATCGTCGACAACATCGACACCATCCCGGTGCCGCCCGCCCCCGGCCAGCCCGAGGGGGACCGCGTCGTCAGCCTGCAAGCCGACCGCGTCGGACGGCTGCGCGCCGACTCCTCCTTCGTGCCCGAAACCGGGTCCTTCGAAGTGCGCGTCCCCGTGCAGCGCGGCCGCGACGGGCGGTGGCTGATCACCGCGCCCCCGTCCGACATGGTCATCAGCCGCACCTCCTTCGAGAACGACTTCATGCCGGTGCCGATCTACTTCGCCGACCACGACGGCACCGGCGTCGTCCCCGACCTGCGGTGGATCGGATCGCAGCCGGACAGCACGCTCCCGCGGCGCGTCGTCGAACTGCTCATCGGCGGCCCGTCCGAGGGCTTCAAGAAGGCGATGGCCAGCAGGCTCCCGGCCGGCGCGAACCTGAAGACCAACGCCACCGAAGCCGACGACGGGGCGCTGGTCGTCAACCTCGGCGAACTCGGCGAACCCGACCTCGAAGCCCGCCGCATGATCGCCGCGCAAGTCGTGCTGTCCCTGCAGAGCGTCAGCAAGGCCCGCGTCCGCCTCCAGGAGGACGGTGTCGCGCTGCTGCCCGACAAGCCGGACCTGCAACCCGCCGACGTCGCCTCCCACGAGAGCGACAACGCGCTGCGCCCCGGCACCCCCGGGCTCGTCATCATCGGCGAACGGCTGCACGTGCTCGACGAGAACACCCGGCCCATCCCCGGACCCGCGGGCTCCGGCGCGCTCGAAGTGCTCCAAGCCGCGCAGTCCATCGACGGCAGCAGGCTCGCCGCCGTCACCCGCAACCCCACCGGGCAGGTCGACCTGCGGATCGGCGCCTACGCCTCCTCGGACCTGCCCGGCGTCCCGCTCACCGGCAGCTTCATGTCCCGGCCGAGCTGGCGCGACGACAACGAGGTGTGGACCGTCGTCAACGGCCGCGACGTGTTCCGCGCGATCGACGAGAACGGCACCTGGACCGTCCGGCCCGTCGACGTCGCCGAATTCGCCGCAGGCCGCGAGATCAAGGAACTGCGCCTCTCGCACGACGGGACCCGGGCCGTCGGCGTCGTCGACGGCAACCTCGTCGTCGCAGGCGTCGTCGACGAGGACGGCCGCGTCGCGCTGCGCAACCCCGTGGTCCTCGGCGCCGACCGCGGCTTCGACGTCACCCACGTCGACTGGCTCACCGACCGGTCCCTCGTCGCCACCACCGACGGGTCCTCGCCGGTCATGGAGGTCTCCGTCGACGGGTTCAAGTGGACCGGGTACGCCTCCGCGAACCTCACCCAGCCGATCAACGCGGTCACCGTCGGACCCGGCAAGCGCGTCGTCGTCGCCGACCAGAGCTGGCTGTGGGAGGCGGGGGAGCCGAAGGCGGTGTGGAGCCTGCTACCAGGCCAGATAGGCGGTAACTCGATCCCGCTCTTCCCCGGCTGACGCCCCTCTTTCCCGGGTGATGCCGTTCTTCCCCGGCTGACGCCGCGCGTTCCCGGGTGGCGCCCTTCTAACTCGGGTGGCACCGCGCTTCCCCGGCTGTTTACCCCGCTTCCTCGGGCGATGCCCGGCTGGTGCCGCTCTTCCCGGTGCTGCCTCGGCCCCCTGCTCTGCGCGGGGCCGGACTTCGGCGGCGTGCTCGCCGCGGGATCGTTCTCGCCCGGCTCCGCCCCGACGACGCCGTCTCCTCGCGTGAAGGTGGCCGAGCACCCGTCGGGCGGTCCGGTCGCTCGGCCGGTCACTGCTCGGCGCTTCCCCGCTGACGAGATCCGCCGGTCCGGCCGACTCGCGCCGGTGTGTCGGATCGGGGGAGGGCGCAGGATCCGGGGCATGCCGGGAACGTGGGGGAGGGTCGGCGGGGGCGTCGCCGCCGCGGTGGGCGGGCTGGTGGATCTGGTGCTGCCGTTGCGGTGCGCGGGGTGCGCGCGGCCCGGTACCGGGTGGTGCGCGGATTGCGGGCGGGAGCTGGGCGGGCTGCGCAGGGTGGTGCGGGCACTGCCCGCGCCGCCGGGCGATCGCGTCGTGCTGCCCCCGGTGTTCGCGCTCGGCCGGTACCGCGGCCCGGTGCGCCGCGCCATCATCGACTACAAGGTCGCCGGACGCCGCGACCTCGCCGAACCCTTCGGCCGCGCGCTCGCCGAGGGCCTCCGCGGGATCACCGGGTGGGAACCGGAACTCGCGTCCGCCGCGGCCCGGGCCGATCCGACGGCAGCCGGTCTGCCGTCTGCTGATCCGCTGTCTGCTGATCCGCTGTCTGCTGACTCGCCGTCCGCTGATCCGTCGTCAGCCGGCCCCCCGTCAGCCGACCTGGCCCAGGCGTCCGAAGCAGCGCGCTGGCACCTGGTGCCCGCCCCGTCCCGACCGATCACCTCCCGCCGCAGGGGCGGCGCCCACATGACCCGGGTCGCGCGCCGGACCGCCGCCGCGCTCGCCGCGGACGGCACCGCCGCGACCGTCGCCGACTGCCTGACCACCAGCCCGGGCACCCGCGACTCGGCCGGCCGCAGCCCGCACGAACGGCTGCGCGACCTGGCGGGCCGCGCAGCCGTGCGGCCGGACCGCGCACCTCCCGCCGCCGCCCCGGTGCTGCTGATCGACGACGTGCTCACCACCGGCGCCACGATCGCGAGCTCGGTGGGCGCGCTCGCCGGCCACGGCATCCCCGTCACGGCGGTGCTGGTGCTGGCCGCGACCGCAGGTTGACCCGATCGTGCGTTGTCCGACGGCCCGACATCCGAGCGGAACTCCACCGGGGCCTTCGTTCGTTCAGGGGGTATGAGCAGTCGGCAGAATCCGGTGGCGGTCCTCTCGACCGGCGCGGACCGCGACACGCGCCCGTTGCGGCACGTGATCGCCAGTCGATCTTGCTTCCCCCGAACGAGTGAGACCTGTGGGGTGGGACACGCCGAGGAAACGCGCTGCGCGAGCCTCGCGCGTCGCCCGCTCAGCCCCGCACATCACGCTCGGTGGCGGCTTGACGTCGCCCATCTCGGGGGCTGTTTCCCGTTGGCGAAGTTAGCTAACGTGCCTGCATTCAGTCGTACCCGGGCTTTCGGGAAGGAGTGAGAACCCCATGTCCCTGGCGCCGGAAGCGAGCTGAGAACACCGCTGCACCGGCGCCTCCGTGCGGACACGTCCACGGGATGTACGCGAGGAACGGAGGTCGTGAATGGACATCGTCGTCAAGGGTCGCAACGTTGAGGTTCCCGAGCACTACCGGGAGCACATCGCCGAGAAGCTGACCCGGCTGGAGCGCTACGACAGGAAGACCATTCGGGCGGACGTGGAGCTCTTCCACGAACGCAATCCGCGACAGGCGAAGAGCTGCCAGCGCGTCGAGATCACCCTGAAGAGCCGCGGCCCCGCAGTGCGGGCCGAAGCGTGCGCAGGGGATTTCTACGCCGCGCTCGACTCGGCGACGAGCAAGCTGGAGAACCGGCTCCGCCGCATGCACGACCGCAGAAAGGTCCACTACGGCAGGCACAAGTCCACCTCCGTCGCCGAGGCGACCTCGGCGAACACCTCCAAGACCGTCGCAGCGGCGGGCGCGACCAGCGCCGTCGGACTGCTCGAAGCCCCCGCGGAGGACGCAGTGGACGCCGACGTGGACATCGACCTCCCCGCGGGCACCGGCGCGACCGGCACCGGACGTGGGGTTCCCCAGCCGCGCGGCAGCTCCGACGACGGCTACGAGCCGGGACGGATCGCCCGGGAGAAGGAGCACACCGCAGTTCCCATGACCGTCGACCAAGCCCTCTACGAGATGGAACTGGTCGGCCACGACTTCTACCTGTTCTCCGACGCCGACACCGGTTGCGCGAGCGTGGTGTACCGGCGCCGCGGATTCGACTACGGGGTGATCCGGCTGGCAGCCTGACGCACTGATCGACCGGGCGTCCGGCGAGTCTGCGCCAGCGCCCGACCCCGCCGACCGTCCCCCGCGTACCGTGTGCGCGGGGGACGGTCGCCGTCCGGGGCCCGGCACCGACCGATCGCTCCTCGGGAATCGCCCACCGGGCGTCCCGGCTCTAATACGATGACCACAAGGCGTCCTTGACGGGCGCATCACGATCAGCTAGTGAGGTCGACCGGATGGTCCTGTCCCGACTGCTCCGCGCCGGCGAGGGCAAGACGCTCAAGCGCCTCCGCGCCATCGCGAAGCACATCAACGAGCTCGAAGACGAAGTGCTCGCGCTCTCCGACGCAGAACTGCGGGCCAAGACCGACGAGTTCAAGCGCCGCTACAACGACGGCGAGACCCTGGACGAACTGCTGCCCGAGGCGTTCACGGTGGCGCGCGAGGGCGCGCACCGCACCCTCGGTCAGCGGCACTACGACGTCCAGCTCATGGGTGGCGCGGCCCTGCACCTCGGCCAGATCGCCGAGATGCGCACCGGTGAGGGCAAGACCCTGACCTGTGTTCTGCCCGCGTACCTGAACGCCATCGCGGGCAAGGGCGTCCACGTCGTCACCGTCAACGACTACCTCGCGAAGCGCGACTCCGACTGGATGGGCCGCGTGCACCGCTTCCTCGGGCTCGAGGTCGGCGCGATCACCGCCGACATGACCCCGGAGCAGCGCCGCGCCGCCTACGAAGCGGACATCACCTACGGCACGAACAACGAGTTCGGCTTCGACTACCTGCGCGACAACATGGCGTGGAGCCTGTCCGACTGCGTGCAGCGCGGGCACTTCTTCTCCATCGTCGACGAGGTCGACTCGATCCTCATCGACGAGGCCCGCACGCCGCTGATCATCTCCGGCCCCGCGGACCAGTCCTCGCGGTGGTACCAGGAGTTCGCGCGGCTCTCGCCGATGCTGCAGAAGGACGTCCACTACGAGGTCGACGAGCGCAAGCGCACCGTCGGCGTCACCGAGGACGGCGTCACGATCATCGAGGACCAGCTCGGGATCGAGAACCTCTACGAGGCGGCGAACACCCCGCTGGTCGGCTACCTGAACAACGCGCTCAAGGCCAAGGAGCTCTACAAGCGCGACAAGGACTACATCGTCCGCGACGGCGAAGTCACCATCGTCGACGAGTTCACCGGCCGCATCCTGCACGGTCGCCGCTACAACGAGGGCATGCACCAGGCGATCGAGGCCAAGGAAGGCGTCGAGATCAAGGCCGAGAACCAGACGCTGGCCACGATCACGCTGCAGAACTACTTCCGCCTCTACGAGAAGCTGGCCGGCATGACCGGTACGGCCCAGACGGAGGCCGCCGAGTTCCAGGGCACCTACAAGCTCGGCGTCGTCAGCATCCCGACGAACGAGCCGATGGCCCGCAAGGACCAGCCCGACCTGGTCTACAAGAGCGAAGCCGCCAAGTTCGAGGCCGTCGCCGAGGACATCGAGGAGAAGCACCGCACCGGGCAGCCGGTGCTGGTCGGCACCACCAGCGTCGAGCGCTCCGAGCACCTGGCGAAGCTGCTGACGAAGAAGGGCGTGCCGCACAGCGTGCTCAACGCCAAGCACCACGAGTCGGAGGCGGGCATCGTCGCCGAGGCGGGGCGCAAGGGTGCGGTCACGGTCGCCACGAACATGGCCGGCCGCGGTACCGACATCGTGCTCGGCGGCAACGTCGACCACATCGCCGACGCCGAGCTGCGGCGCCACGGACTGGACCCGGTGCAGCACCGCGAGCAGTACGAGGCGGAGTGGCCCGGTGTCGTCGAGCGGGTCAAGGCCCAGGTGAAGGCCGAGGCCGAAGAGGTCCGCGCCGCGGGCGGCCTGTACGTGCTGGGCACCGAGCGGCACGAGTCCCGCCGCATCGACAACCAGCTCCGCGGTCGTTCCGGCCGCCAGGGCGACCCCGGTGAATCGCGCTTCTACCTGTCGCTCGGCGACGAGCTGATGCGCCGGTTCAACGCGGCCATGGTCGAGACGGTGATGACCCGGCTGAAGGTGCCGGACGACGTGCCGATCGAGAACGGCATGGTCACCAAGGCCATCCGCAGTGCTCAGACCCAGGTCGAGCAGCAGAACATGGAGATCCGCAAGAACGTCCTCAAGTACGACGAGGTCATGAACCAGCAGCGCACGGTGATCTACGCCGAGCGCCGCCGGGTGCTGGAGGGCGAGGACCTCCGCGAGCAGGTCTGCCTCATGATCAAGGACGTGACCGCGGCCTACGTCAACGGCGCCACCGCCGAGGGCTACGCCGAGGACTGGGACTTCGAAAAGCTCTGGACGGCGCTGAAGGCGCTGTACCCGGTCCGGCTGGACTGGGAGGAGCTGGTCGAGTCCGAGGAGGACGTCAGCAAGGAGCTGCTCCAGGAATCGGTCCTCAACGACGCCTGGGACGCCTACGACCGGCGCGAGGCCGAGGTCGACGGCAAGGTCGGCGCCGGCGCCACCCGGGAGCTGGAGCGCCGGGTCGTGCTGAGCGTGCTGGACCGCAAGTGGCGCGAGCACCTCTACGAGATGGACTACCTCAAGGAAGGCATCGGCCTGCGTGCGATGGCGCAGCGCGACCCGCTGGTGGAGTACCGGCGGGAAGGCTTCGACATGTTCCACGCGATGCTGGAGGCGTTGAAGGAGGAGTCGATCAGCTTCTTGTTCAACGTGCAGGTGGAGGCCGCCGAACCGGAACCCGTCACGGAGGAGCCGTCGGTGCCGGTCTCGGTGAGCCGTTCCGACGGGTCCGACTTCCCGACGGACGTGCAGCCCGCGATCCCGCGCGAGCAGCGCGCACCGCAGGCCGCCGCCCAGTCGACCGGTGAGGCCGCGCAGCCGCGGTCGAAGCGCGCCAGGGCCGCCGGGCCCGCGATGAGCCAGCTCGGTGGTGGCACGGTCGGTGGCGACGGCACGCAGAACGCGTTCGGCGGGCAGGGCTTCGGCGCACCGCAGCAGCGTCCGCGGCTGAACTACTCCGGCCCCAGCGAGTCCGGCGAGGTGCGCACCAGCACCGAGCACGGCGGCGGTGAGGACGCCAACGGCGGTACCCGGCGCGAGCGCCGTGCCGCGGCCCGGGAAGAGGCCAAGAAGAACAAGCGGAACTGACGTTCCGCGCGCAGCACCACCGCGGCGCCCCGCACTCCTCGTCGAGTGCGGGGCGCCGTCGCGTTCCGGCCCGGAGGTCAGACGACGGCCAGGAAGGTGCACAGCCATCCCGCCCCACCCCGCTCCCAGCGCAGCACGACCGCACGAGAGCGGCCGCGGGAGGCGAGGACCGCGCAGCCCTCGACGAGGTCCGATCGGACCGCGCACGCGTGCAGCGAGGTGAGCCTGGTCCGGGAGTCGCCGAGGATCTCGCGCACCGACGTGGACGTGAACAGGGCGTGCACGGCGGGGGAGAGCCGGGATTTGATCTGGCTCAACGGCCGCCGCCCGAGCAGCACGTCCACCACCGGTCCGCCGAGCCTGCTCGCGAGCGCCCCGGAACTGCGGTCGGCGGGCGCGCCCGCGGGGTTGGCGAGCTCGGTGCGCGACGGGCCGGGCGAATGAGGTCCGGAACTCGGGAGCGCCGAGATCTCGGTCGGACGGGAATCGAGTGGCGGGGCAGCGGCGGTCATGTCTTCTCCAGGACGGGGTGGTCGGCGACGGATCGGCCCGATCTCGTGGGGAAGAGGGGCGCGGACCCGGATCGCGGTCGCGATCCGGCGAGATCGCCCCGAAGGTGTGAGGACCGGTCGAACGGGCGACACCCGGCGTTCATCCACCGTGACCTGCGATTTCGCATTAAGAGGGGGGTGGTGTTCAGGGCCCTGTGGGCGTCCTGTAGATTTCTTTCTGCCAGCACGGAACGGGCCGAAAACGAATCGGGCCGGGTGCGGCGGGGGTTGCGAAACGGGCTTCCAGGTGACTGGTAGAGTGAGCGACCTGATGAATCAACTCTAAACGGCAGGCCGGTGGCGGATGT